>JABIQF010000276.1 GCA_018668095.1 Cellvibrionales bacterium | reverse complement strand
GCATCGTCAGAAATGGAAGCCTGTGAACAGCTATCTAGCATGATGCAAGAATCCCTTCAACATATGCAGTCAATGTTAAAAGATTTACGCACTATGCAATCAGAAAGCATATTGTTATCGACTCGCCGCTTTCATGCCAATGATAACGACGCTAAAGGCCAAGCAAAGCAAACGGCCGATATACTTCCCTTTAGACAAACAAAACATTAGAACTGCCCATCCATATTACAAGCTAGCGTTAATCGGCCAATACTCATAGGCCGGCACCTCATAGGGATGCGCCTCAACTAGAGCCTCAACCACCGACGCGATAATTTCTTCGCTCACTACCATTTCTACACGGTATTCATCAACATTTGCAACCACACCTTGCTGACCAATAAAGGGAGCACTTCCCTCTAAAGCGCGAAACTGTCCCTGCCCTGCAACCTGCCAAGCACAGCAATCATAGCTGCCTATTCTTCCAGCACCCAAGGCAAACAAAGCCAGTTTAACCGACTCTAGATGTGATTCAGGGACAAAAAAACAGAGCTTGTACATTGCGTTTTATTTTTCGGCGGGAGGCTTAGCATCATCAGAAACCGATGCTTTACCCGACTGAGCACTATAAAAATTATCGACAAATTCAGCCAATGATTGGCTTGCAATAGCATCGCGCATACCGGCCATCAAATTCTGATAATAGCGAAGATTATGAATAGTATTGAGCTGCGCGCCTAACATCTCTTTGCACTTATCTAAATGATGCAAATATGCACGGCTAAAATTCTCGCAAGTGTAGCAGTCACAATTTTTATCTAACGGCCCGGTATCGTGGCGATGTACAGCATTTCTAATTTTAATCACACCGGTCGACGTAAAAAGATGACCATTACGTGCATTGCGCGTTGGCATCACACAGTCGAACATATCCACGCCACGCAGCACGGCTTCAACTAAATCGGTTGGCGTACCAACACCCATGAGATAGCGCGGAGCATCTTCAGGCAACTGAGATGCCAAGCCATCTAGCACATGCAGCATTTCATCTTTAGGCTCGCCTACCGACAAGCCACCAATGGCATAGCCATCAAAGCCAATATCGACCAAACCTTTTAATGATTCTTCGCGTAAGTTTTGATACATGCCACCTTGGATAATGCCAAATAACGCTGCAGGGTTATCGCCATGTGCCTTACTGCTTCGCTCAGCCCAACGCAATGATAACTCCATAGATGTACGTGCCTCTTCCTCAGTGGCAGGATAAGGGGTGCACTCATCAAAGATCATGACGATATCGGAACCTAAGGCATGCTGAACGGCAATGCTTTTTTCTGGATCGAGGAAAATCTGACTGCCATCAATCGGTGATTGGAACTTAACACCCTTTTCGCTAATTTTACGTAACTTGCCCAAACTCCAAACCTGAAAGCCTCCAGAGTCCGTCAGTATAGGTTTATCCCAACCAATAAAATCATGCAAATCACCATGCGCGGACACCACTTCGGTACCCGGGCGCAGCATCAAGTGAAACGTATTGCCTAGAATAATTTCAGCACCAATCGCATGAATATCTTTTGGCAGCATCCCCTTGACCGTACCGTAAGTGCCCACGGGCATAAACGCAGGCGTTTGCACCACACCACGATCAAAGCGAAGCTGTCCACGACGGGCAAGGCCGTCTTTAGTACTAACAGAAAATTTCAATGGCACTCTCGATATTAACTCTATTTATTCGATATGAATTCATTAATGGCACTGTCGATATGTAGCTAATCCACTTAGCTAATAAACATAGCATCGCCATAAGAGAAGAAGCGATACTTTTCTTCAATCGCTGTTTGATAGGCATTTAAGGTATTTTCCCGACCGGCAAAAGCACTGACCAACATAATTAAGCTCGATTCAGGCAAATGAAAATTAGTAATCATCGCGTCGACGCTCTTATATTCATAGCCAGGATAAATAAAGATTTCTGTATCGCCGAAGTAAGGCTCAATCCAGCCCTTCGCAACACTTGCCGTTTCAATACAACGAACCGAAGTAGTGCCCACTGCAATAATCCTACCGCCGGCCGCTCTCGCCTCGCGAATTTGATTACAAACATCCGCACCAACCTCGGCATACTCGGAATGCATTTTATGGTCTTCGATTTGCTCTGCACGCACAGGCTGAAAAGTGCCCGCACCCACATGCAAAGTGACAAAAGCAAAATTAACGCCTTTATCTCGCAAAGTATTTAAAATTGTCTGATCAAAATGCAAACCCGCCGTTGGCGCAGCCACTGCCCCCTCGCGCTCAGAATAAACAGTCTGATAACGCTCACGATCCATTTGTTCGTCTTCACGGTCTATATAGGGCGGTAAAGGCATATGCCCCACAGCCTGCAAAACCATCGCTAATGAGGCCTCATCATCACTCTCAATAAGAAACATATCATCGACTCGATCGACAACACGAATCGATAAGTCTTTATCGAGCAAAATACGGCTACCGGGCTTAGGTGACTTACTTGCTCTAATTTGGGCAACACCTCGAGAACCACTGGTGATTCGCTCAACCATGACCTCAACCTTGCCACCGGTTTCTTTTTCACCAAACAAACGCGCCGGGATAACACGTGTGTTATTAAATATCAGCAAATCGTTAGGTTTAAGAAGATCGACTAAATCGACAAAGCCGTGATGGCCAAGATCACCATCATGGCGATCCATAGCCAGCAAACGCGAGGCGGTGCGCTCCTCAGCTGGATAGCGGGCAATCAATTCATCGGGGAGTTGGTATTGGAAATCAGTTAGATTCATGGTGAACAAACAGCTTATTAGATTAGACAAGAATTGTTAGTCAGATTAGCGGAAAAACGGAATGTAAGCCAGTGATTTACAGGACAATATTATCGAGAAAGCCGTTCATTGTATTGAGTTTATACAGTCGGGGTATTCTGTTGTTAAGTGAAAGCGAGAAAACGCGTTTATCGCTTGCACACCTCGATTCGGCTGATATAATCGCAGCCCGTTTGGGGCCGCTCGATTAATTGGCAACCAAACGTTAAGCGGCTAGCAAAAGTATTCATGCGCTTAAAAGTTTTAGTAAAGCCAGTGTGGTGAAATTGGTAGACACGCTAGATTCAAAATCTGGTTCCTTCGGGAGTGGCGGTTCGAGTCCGCCCACTGGTACCATCGATACAACAAATAACGAATACATTTTCCTAAACCTCCTAATAAGACGCTAATACAACAGGCTATATAAAAAACAGCCAAGTCTAGACCCTGACAGTTCTAATAATGAGTAAAATC
>JABIQF010000274.1 GCA_018668095.1 Cellvibrionales bacterium | reverse complement strand
TTAGCCGCAGCTTCGCTATTATTTCTGCTTGTCTTATTGTTGAAACGAAGGCAGTTACAGCATAGAACCAGAGATATTGATAATTGGTCATTAGATACAGAGCCGTTTTTGAGCGTTCAGCCAGAAGACAGCCTTGAGCCAAAAAAGAGCCTTGAGCAAGAAGACAGTCTTGAGCAAGAAAATACTCCTGTGCCAGAGGTCAGCGCTCAAGCTTCTGATGGCTTAGGCAGTTCGTTAGGCGATTCGATAGATCATGACTATGGTAAGGATGATGACTCAGACATGCCTCCCGCGTTGCCTGCAGAGGGCGCTGTTGAGTTGGAGGCAGCCGTTTATATTGCCTATGAGCGTTTTGATGAGGCCGAAGATTTACTTGAACAGGCGCTAGAAATAGATTCGGATAATGAAGCGCTGCAAATGCAGTTGTTAGAGGTTTATGCCGCAAAAGGTAAAGCCAGACATTTTGATTTACTTGCCAATCAAATACATAACCATGATAACGATAGAATAATAATTAAAATCAACTACTTAAAGTCTAAACTGTAAGTAATTCCTGTCATAATTAATGCCTTGTGCATCTTTTTTAGACTACTTAGTTAGTCGGTTTATTGTGTGGGTTAAATTCGCCCAAGCAATCTAACATTTTATCTATGCTTTATTACGTCACAAAATGCGGCATAAAGCGCGGCATAACTTTTTCGTCAGTCTATACTTTAAAGATAAAAGTGCTTTAGCGGTTTTTATTGCCCGCGTTTACATTATCGTCAGCACTCATGTTTGTAATAAATATAATAAGGCGTTTTCATTTCGGCAATGCAGAATCTAGATTTAATCAAGCTTTACAGTGGTAAGCGTGCACTCGTCGTCGATGAGTTCCCAGATATGCGTGCCTCTATTCGACGGATGTTGCGAAGCTTTGGTGTGGAGTTGGTTGATGTAGCCAATGATGGCGGTGATGCCATGGCGCGTTGTCGAGAGAATCAATACGATATTATTATTTGCGATTATAGCTTGGGTAGAGGTAAAAATGGCCAGCAAATTCTTGAGGAGCTCCGCTTTACTCAATCTTTAAAACATCAAGCTATCTATATTTTAGTGACCGCAGAAGCAACGAGGTCAATGGTGTTTGGCGCACTTGAATATAAGCCCGATGATTATTTAACAAAGCCTTTTACCCCAGTGTTACTCCAATCTCGACTGAATAATTTAATGTTAGAGAAGCAATTTTTTGCGAGAGTTTATCAGGCTTTAGATGAATCGGATTTCGAAGCGGCGGCCAAGTATGCTGCAGCCTTAGTCAACAGTGACCGACGTTATCGTGTCAACGCACAAAAACTTCAGGGGCAGGCGCTTCTTCAATCGAATCAATTTGAGCAGGCGCATGAGCTCTATCACAATGTGATGGAACATCGACGCCAAGAGTGGGCATGTATCGGCTGCGCCCGTGCATTAATTGGCTTACAAAAGTGGTCTTCAGCTATTCATGTACTCTCTGAGCTTATCGAGCACGGTACCGAAAACCTCCAGGTGTTTGATTGCCTTGCTGAGGCTGAGTTAGCGTTGGGTCGAAACGGTGTTGCGCAAGCTATTTTAGAGCGAGCTACGGTTTCTTCACCTTATGGCATCTTAAGGCAAATTAATTTAGCAGAAGTGGCTTTAGCGAATAATGATTATTTGGCGGCAGAAAAAGCCTATCGACGCGTTATTAAGCTCGGCGTTAATTCATGTCATGATTCACATGAGCATTCTCTGGGCTTAGTTCGCTGCTTACTCGATAAAGAAAAGCAACAGCTATCGGGCAATAGCGATACATTTAAAGAATGTTATACCGTTTGCCATAGAGTGAAAAAGAAGTATGGCAGCGAAGTTCAAGTGACCTTGCAGGCCGATCTCGTTGAAGCTAAGACTTTAGCGCAACAAGGTGAGATAGATGTAGCGATAGAACATGCGCAAAAGCTATTTGCTAAATACCGTGAAGAAGATAATATTTTACCTGGACTCGGACTTGATATGGCTGCAGCGCTCTTGGCTATTGATAAGCCGAATCAAGGCCGAGAAGTGCTTAAAGATTTGGCTGAGCGCTTTGCTGAAGATACTTTATTGTTATCAAAAATTGATGCCATGGCTGATCAACCAATAAGTGTTAAGGCGAAAGAGAATGCCAGTAAAATAAATGCTGAAGGCAAGGTGTTATTTGAGACCGATAAGTTTGATGAAGCCGTGGCTCACTTCCGACTTGCCGTGAATCACTATCCCAATAATGTCGAATTGAAGTTGAATTTATTATTGGCGATGATGCAGAGCATTAACACTTCGAATCTCGGCGCTGCTGAAAGCCTAGAAATGGTCGATGAAGCTGGAGCATTAATTGCCTCTTTGGAGTCGCTACCTTCGGTTCACAAAGCTTATCAGCGTTACCAATCATTAGCTTCTGAAATGCAACAGTTAGAAGATGCTGCCTAGTAAGCTCACTGCTTTAGCGATCTGAGCTTTACAGTTTCTTCCTAAAATTTACATTGCCGTTTTATTTTATACATTTTTAACCTTTAATTTACCTCTCGATAGTAATACGCTGCCTGCAGTTTCGGATGGATCTTTATTCCTGTCCGTTTGTTTGTTTTATTGCTATTAATAAAAGGAGAGCATCGTGGCTAAGATCATAAAAGGGTTATTAGGCTTTATTGGTTTGTTGGTTGTTATTGCTGTAATCGCAGCTGTTGTAGTGGCTAATAATTTAGGTGGCATCATCAAAAGTGGTATTAACGATCATGGTGTTGCTGTTGTCGGTGTGCCTGTATCGGTTTCGGATGTCGCTATTAATTTTCTTGATGGTTCGGCGTCAATCAGTGATTTGCATGTAGGCAACCCTGAGGGTTTTAGTCAGGGTAATGCCTTTGAGCTTAAGCGCATTGATGTCGAATTAGATTTAATGTCCCTGACTAAGCCTGTGGTTATTATTAATCGTATTACTATTGATGGTGCGCAGGTTTTTGCAGAACAGGTAGGTACAACTACCAACTTGCAAGTCATTAAAGATAAGATGGCATCGGGTACTTCATCTGATCCAGAGCCAGCGAGTGTAGAGTCTGAGGCATCATCGTCAGCGCCTAATATTGCTATCGCTTTGTTTGAGTTTACAGAGGCTAAGGCGGTTGTTAAGTCGCAGCAGTTTGGTGAAGAGTCTGTCGCTGTTCCTAATATTGTATTGCAAGAAATAGGCACGCCAGAAGAGGGCGTCACTATTGAATCTGCCGCGCAATCGCTAATGCAGCCACTCATGAAAAAAGTGATTTCAGAAATTCAAAAGCAGGTTCTTGATGAGCAAGTCGATAAAGCTTTAAAAAAGGCTTTGGGTGATAAAGCCGGCCAGTATAAAGAGGCGATTAAAGGCTTATTTAATCGATAGCTAAAATACGGCTGGCGCCAAAGGTGGCATTCGAAGTGTTATTGAGCTTGTCATTGATAAGGTAGCTGGCCATATAACTATCAAGGGTTGCCTGCTGACTACTGGCTTGGGTTAACCAAAGCTGGTGGTTGGTATTGGCCGATACCGTTTTAGCCGAGTTTTCAATCAAGCCAGATTCGCTTAATAAATGATTAACGCGCTCTGCGATAGCGGCGCCAGAATCGATCCATTGCCAGTTTGGCTTAATCGCCTTGAAATACTCGCTGATAAGCGGGAAGTGTGTACAGCCTAATACCACGGTATCAATATTATTTCCGCCCACTTGATGACTAAGCTGCGCTACAACGCTGGATAAATAATCGCTATCGATTGCTTGCCCATGGATATGGGCTTCTATATGTTTAACCAGTTGGCTACTGCCTACGCGAATGACTTGATGATTCGCCGCATGCTCGTTAATAAGTTGCTGAGTATAATCTCGCTCAACAGTGCCGGGCGTTGCTAATAAGGCAAACGTTTTACTTTTACTGATGGACGCCGCGCTTTTAATGGCGGGAACCACGCCTACTATCGGTATTGAAAGCTGTGTTCGTAAGCTGGGAAGCACAACGGTGCTGGCTGTATTGCAGGCAATTACCACAATATCGGGCTGTATTTGCTCGCATGCTGATAATAAAACACGATTAGCTCTATCGATTAATTGCTCGGTGGTTTTTTCACCATAAGGGAAAGCGGCATTATCAGAGAGGTAATGCAGCTCAATGGCTTCTGTTCGAGTTATAATTTCTCGACAAATGCTTAAGCCGCCAACGCCAGAATCAAATACCAGCACGCGAGGCTTTTTGCTTGAACTTGTTTGAGCTTGCAAGTGTTTAACCTTTCGATGTAATGTCATTAAAAGTAGCTTTTATGTAAAGCTAGCATCAATCAATGATTGACCTACTCATGGAGTGTAAAGAAAAAGAATGCGGATTATAAGTATTAATGTTAACGGGATTCGTGCAGCGCAGCGAAAAGGTTTCTTTGAGTGGCTGGCTAAGCAAGATGCAGATGTTGTCTGTTTACAAGAAATTAAAGCTCAAGAAGAGCAATTAGTAGATCCGATATTTTATCCTGAAGGCTATCACTGCTATTACTATGACGCAGTTAAAAAGGGCTATAGCGGCACTGCACTCTACTGCAAGCAAAAGCCTAACAAGGTTACTAAGGGTTTGGGTTGGGAGCCTTGCGATTCGCAGGCGCGTTATATTCAAGCAGATTTTGATGGCGTTAGTGTTGTCTCTATGTATGTGCCTTCGGGCTCAAGTAATGAAGAGGCCCTAGCTCGAAAGTTATCATTCCATGATCAAATCATGCCGCACTTTGAGTCACTTCGCCGTAAGCGACGAGAATACATAATTTGTGCCGACTGGAATACCTGCCATAAAGAGATCGATTTGAAAAACTGGCGACCTAACCGCAAAAACTCGGGTTTTTTACCTATTGAGCGCGCTTGGTTAGATACGCTCTATGATGACGTTGGTTATCTCTATGGCTTTCGTTTATTAAATCAAGACGCCGATGAATATACTTGGTGGTCTAATCGTGGTCAGGCCTATGCTAACAATGTGGGTTGGCGTTTGGATTATCATGTGATTACGCCGGGACTAAAAGATAAGGCTCTGGCTGCTTGGGTTTATCGTGACGAACGTTTTTCAGATCATGCGCCCGTTATTATGGATTTTGATTGTTAGTGAGCAGATCGAATACCGGTGGTCTATTTCTGTCACCTATTCGGTCTATTCATGCCCCTTCTGTTTTTCGCCTTGTTTTTCTTACGAGTCACTATAAGCTCTTATCTATACGTTATTCATTGCTACGCGTTCACTGATATTCATTCAATAATGAGCTAAGTCTTTATCGATTTATTGTTTTTCGCTTGCTCATTTAAATCTTATATTTTGAATCGATGTTTTAATATTTAGTATTGAATGGTTTCATGATTTATTACCGTTTTATAAATACTCATTCGCACTAATCCGTTTTTTTGCGGTCAACTTTTCTGTGGGTATTAGTTAATTTTTTTAATATAGAGGGAATGCATGAAACTTTATGAAGAGCATGAGCGTCAACGGCCAGCTGATTATTTTGCTGACTGGAAACAGCGAGAGGCGCTTGCTGAGGGGATGATTCCTCTCGTGGGTAAGTTGTATCGTAAAAACAATGTTAAAACGTATATTTATGGTCACCCATTAGTTAATCGTTCAGTCATTGAAATTATGCAAGACCACCGAGCGGTCAGGCAAATTGAATCTAACGAACTCTCAGAGTTTGAAACCTTTCCTATTCTTAGGGCCTTGGCCGCGCATGATCTCGGCCATGCTCATATTGATATTGGTCGAATTGCCGCGCGTTTCTTTTTTGAAGGCGATGATAAAGACACAGAAGGGCAGCCAGTGTCTCTTGAGGACTATGTTAAGCAGCAGGTTGCTGGTCTTATCGGTAAAAATGAGAAGCCGTTAGCGCAGCCACAAGATGTCGTGCTTTATGGTTTTGGTCGTATTGGCCGATTAATGGCCCGATTACTAATCGAAAAAACCGGCGGTGGTGATAACTTACGTTTGCGGGCTATTGTGGTTCGCAAAGGCGGTGAGCATGACTTAATTAAGCGTGCCTCGCTATTACAGCGTGATTCTGTTCATGGTCAGTTCAATGGGACGGTGCGAGTCGATGAGGAGCGCTGCTCTTTTGTCGCTAATGGTAATGAGATCCGCGTTATCTATGCCAGTGAGCCTGACAAAATTGATTATACCGAGTACGGAATTAACAATGCCTTGATTGTTGATAACACGGGTATGTGGCGTGATTTTGATGGCTTGGGTTTGCACCTTAAATCTAAGGGCGTGAGTAAAGTGTTATTGACGGCGCCTGGCAAGGGCGACATGAAAAATATCGTGTCTGGCATTAACGACAATATTCTGGACGAATCCGATACTATTATTTCAGCGGCATCCTGTACAACTAACGCGATTACACCGCCACTTAAGGCCTTAGATGATGAGTATGGGGTTGAATCCGGCCATGTTGAAACCGTGCACTCTTATACGAACGACCAAAACCTGATTGATAACTTTCATAAGGGTAATCGTCGTGGTCGCAGTGCTGCATTGAATATGGTGCTGACGGAAACGGGTGCCGTTAAAGCAGTGGGTAAGGTATTACCGGCATTAATGGGTAAGCTATCGGGTAATGCTATTCGTGTGCCAACGCCAAATGTGTCAATGGCTATTTTGAATTTAACCCTTAAGCGCGAAACCACTGCTGATGAGCTTAATGAGTATATTCGTAAGATTTCGGTGCATTCGCCGCTAAGAAAGCAAATTGATTTCACCAACTCGCCAGAGGTTGTTTCGACAGATTTTGTTGGTTCACGTCGGGCATGTGTATTTGATGCTCAAGCGACTATCGTCAATGGCAAAAATGCCGTGCTCTATATCTGGTATGACAATGAATTTGGCTACACCTGCCAAGTGCACCGCGTTATGGAGAAGATGGCGGGGGTTAAATACGCTATGTATCCGTCGGAATAGCGGTCGCTAACCCTCAACCCTCGGGTTTAGAAAGGCTTAGCTGTTAGGCCAGGTCTTTCTAATATTGCTTAGCCGTGTTCATTTCTGGTGCATTCCTAGTTATGGCTGCTCAGCGGCTATTCCTCCCGAAACCCACCCTTATAATTAGTTCTTAAAATCCGCCTGCTAATTTCGGGAAAAGTATTCAAAATCATCAACAAAGCGCTCTCTGAGTAGCTAACAAAGCCCATCACCTCTATAATCCTGCGCGATGTTTCTCATGCCATCTGTGAATTGATTCTTATAGATCTTTTATCAGTTCTTCTTGAACGCTTTAATCGTCCAATTTATTGCATTTTTGGTCTGTTTTGGTCTTTTGAGCGTTTAAATAGAGGTTTGG
>JABIQF010000273.1 GCA_018668095.1 Cellvibrionales bacterium | reverse complement strand
TTACTTTTCTTTGCTTGTGCAAAGAAAAGTAACCAAAAGAAAGCACACAATCTGACGAAGATTGACCCCGATATAACCTGTTCGCTTTGAGTAGCCTCATCCAGTACTCCTTAGCCACACCTATGAAAACGATTTTCACTCGACCTAATTTTTCGTCAATATTTGAGATTGCCTCCAGCCAATATCATTCTGATTCCGCAGACTCTTCAAAACACAATGAGGCTACAACGAACAAGTTCAGTAGGCTTCTTTTTATTTTAGAACAAGTAAAAAACGTGCCTAACGGCCGATTTTTACTATTGAGCTCCGCATGCCGCTCAAAAAATATAAAAGAAAAAAAGAAAAAGAATGAAAATCCGTAGCTCAAAAGAGTAATCTTTCACCCTAAAAAATTATTGAGCGAAGTGTGGTTAAGAAGATGAAAGAATGAGAACTAAACAAAGGGTTATGTATTAGCAAGCTACTATTTCGCTAAATGGTAAACTTGAACGTAAAACCTGATACAAGCGCCGCACAAAAAAGTACCCCCTATACCGCTTGGCGATAATCTCTCTGGAACTGCTGGACAGAAAACCCTATGAGATGCACCCGTCGTGGTTAAGCTTCGCCGTTAAGCTTACGGCATTTTTTGGTTACTTTTTTTTGCTGTAGAAAAAAAGTGACTGGCTGTCGGGCCACCCCCGACGGTCTTAATGAAAAAACTAACCAAACCAAATAAAAAAAGGGGAATATCGAATTATCACAAAGGCTAACCCCGACGACCTTGACCTTGACCATAAAACGCTAACAAACAAAATCCAAAATAAAGCATCATCATAAGACTATATTAAAAACCCAGCTAATCATCCTCAGGTACTTCATACTTAGTAATCTGAATAATCAATCCCATCATAGGATGATCCAGAAAATGCACCTCAGCCCGTTTCATCTTTCTATGCTCTTTTAGCACATAAGTCTTACTCGCCTCAAAAAGATCAACGCTTAACTCCGTTGCCTCATCAACCAATGCCTCTATATGACTTTCAAGAGAGCCACTTTCAAGAGAGCTACTTTCAAGAGAGCCAATTTCAAGAAAACCACTGTCGACTTCTGAATCAACTGACGCTTCAGTTACATTGACCACATCACTAGCCACTTCTGTAGGTGTTTGAAGACCACCTAAAGATTCGCCGTTTTGCTCAAGCGTAAACTCATAAAGAGCTTCATCCTCAATCATTTGCGCCAATGCCGCCTCTCTAAGAGCAGCATCTTCAGCTATACGTACAAGATCTAAGGGGAAATCAGGAACCGGATTTATATCAATAATACTCGCGGTTAATAAACTATTTTCAGTAGGCTCTTGAGTAAGCAGCGCCCATTGCGCGTTATTACGTAAAACATATTGCGTAAACCATAGGTCACTGGTGATATGCAAATAACGATCTTTGTTGAGTTTTATCGAGCCTTCTAACTCACGATGATTATCGAAAAGTTCTCCACCTGAAATAGGAATCGAAGGCGCAGTTTCTGCAGCACCCAGTTCTTGGTGCCAAGCTTGATGAAATAATACTTGGTGGTTAGAGCGGCGCCCAATAGATTTTGCCATGTCTTTTAGCAAATGGGTTTCTGAATTTAAATACTCTAAGAGTGGCAACGATGCTAAGGCTTTTTCTACGGCTGATCGCGTATCTTCTTGGACTAAAATTATTTCCGACTCTGGTATTGTTTCAATCAGTTCATCTCTGTGAGGAGGCTTGATCTCGACAATACTCTCAAGTGGCTTTTTATGATTCAGTTCTGGATCAACTGATTCTGGACGAGCAGGGTGTAAAAAAACAAGATTATCAGGGTAGCTTAATTTTGGATTGTCACTCCAATCCTCAGCAATTGCACTGTCATTATTATCACTAAAAGCATCTAAATTATTTCGATTGGTAAAGATGATTAATTCAATACGATAGACATCTTCAAATTCAGGTAGACGCTCTTTTTGGGATTCTGTAACTGCAGTACTTGCATAGCAGGCACTAAAACCGCAGATAAGCAGTTTTGATAGGTTAATGACGCTTGGTAATTTAAGTGTTGGCATTATCGGCGTTGGTATTCCCTAGCTGATCAACAAGTTCTGAGATCCATTGGATTCGTTGTTGAGATTCTGGCAGAAACTGGCTAAACGTCAAGCGGGTAGCGCCAGAGAGCTTGAATGTTTCATAATCATTTTGTACTAAACCCACAATGGTCATAGGATTCACAGCCGTATTACTGGTGAAATCTATATAACCACCGTTTTCACTGGCATCAATTTTGGCTATGCCAAAACTGAGGCAGCGTAATTTGATTTCCATAATGATAAATAAGTTTTTAATTTCATCCGTTAATAGCCCAAAGCGATCAATCATTTCTACTTGAAGGTCACGAAGCTTTTCGCGGCTATCGGCGCTTGTAATCCGTTTATATAAAATAAGGCGGTTATGCACGTCTGGTAAGTAATCATCTGGAATCAAGGCCGGCAAATGGAGGTTGATTTCGCCCAACATATTCAGCGGCGCGGCTAAATCTATCGATTCGCCATTTTTAAGCGCCGTTACAGCTCGCTCAAGCATATCGAGATACAAGGTGTAACCAACGGACTGCATTTGTCCGCTTTGTTCGTCACCTAATAACTGGCCTGCGCCACGAATTTCTAAATCATGTGTAGCCAGCATAAAACCCGCACCCAGATCTTGCGCTTCTTCAATGGCCTCTAATCTTTTGGCAGCATCTCGTGATAAGTGCTTGCGGCTTGGTACAAATAGGTAGGCATAGGCCTGATGATGAGAGCGGCCAACACGACCTCGCAATTGATGCAGTTGTGCTAGGCCAAATTTATCGGCACGTTCAATAATAATTGTGTTGGCGTTCGGTATATCGATACCGGTTTCGATAATCGTTGAGCAAACTAATATATTAAAGCGACGGTGGTAAAAATCTGACATCACTTGCTCAAGCTGACGCTCTGGCATCTGACCATGCCCAACGACAACTCTTGCGTCGGGCAGGAGGTCACGCAATTCCTGTGCAGCACGTTCAATGCTACTAACATCATTGTGAAGATAAAATACTTGTCCGCCACGAAGAAGCTCTCGTAATAGTGCTTCTTTAAGCAGCCCATTTTGCTTTTCATGAACAAAGGTTTTAACTGAGAGTCTTTTGGCCGGTGGCGTTGCAATAATAGAGAGGTCACGCAGGCCTGCCATTGCCATATTTAAGGTTCTAGGAATAGGCGTTGCCGTCATCGTTAAAAGATCAACATTGGCGCAAAGATTTTTTAGCTGTTCTTTTTGGCGAACACCAAAGCGATGCTCTTCATCGACAATGACCAGACCAAGGTCTTTCGCTTCCATATCTTTTTGGATGAGTTTATGCGTCCCAATAAGAATGTCGGTTGCGCCACTTTTAAAAGAGGCCATGACCTTTGTTTGTTCTTTGCTGGTTTTAAATCGAGAGAGCGTATCAATCGCAATGGGTAAATCAGCAAAGCGATCTTGGAAGTTTTGATAATGCTGTTGTGCAAGCAGGGTGGTTGGCACTAACACCATAACTTGCTTGCTATTACTGGCGGCAAGAAAGGCTGCGCGCATTGCAACTTCTGTTTTACCAAAACCAACATCACCGCAGACTAAACGATCCATCGCGGTATCTTTTTGCATGTCGAGAATAACCGCTTCAATCGCTGTTTTCTGATCAATCGTTTCTTCAAAGGGAAACTTATCGCAAAACTGATCGTAATCTTTGTCGGTAAGCGCAAAAGGAAAGCCTTCCATAGACTTTCTTCGAGCATAAATATCCAGTAATTCAGCAGCGACATCATGGATATTTGCTATGGCCTTTCGTTTTGCATTACCCCAGTTTTCACTGCCGAGTTTGTTCAGTGGTGCGGTTGATTCATCGCCACCCATATAGCGGCTAATCATATGCAGTGAGGTGACCGGCACATAGAGGCGATCGCCACCCGCATATTCAAGCGTTAGGAACTCAGCATCTATAATTTTTCCACCGCCACCATCAATTGGCATATGCTCTAAGCCAAGGTAACGTCCCACACCATGGTCTAAGTGAACAATAGGTGAGCCAACGTTAAGCTCAATTAAATTATGGATGGCTGCGTCAGCCAGCATATTACGTTCTTTATTGCTGCGAACTTTCGGCTTTATGGTGACACCAAAAAGTTCTGGTTCAGCAATAACGCTTATGCCGCTGTCTGGAAAGCTTGCGCCGCGATTAAACGCTGCAACCGCTATACCTGTTTGCGGTGTGCCGTCACTTTGTTCGATAGCTGTTTTAAACTCATGCCATGTGTCACAGCTCAATGCGTTAATGCCAATGGCTTTGAGTTTGTCAGAAAAAATCTCTCTGCGGCCTAATGATTCAACACAAAATAAAACGTGTCGGGTATCAGCACTGTGTTTGGGTGAGCTGGTTAAAAATGCCTGTAAGCGTGTTAAGGCATTTTCTGCATGATCATCAATCAGTAGCTGTGGATTAGTCGCAGCGCCACAGCTAAATAAACCTTTAGCGGTATTTTGTTTTTTATCGAGTACATTTGCGGTGGTTGTTACGCGTGCAAATGAAGCCATTTTTGAAAAACACTCATCAACTCTTAAATAGAGACTGGCAGGTGAAAGAAGGGGTCGCGTAGGATCAATGGCTTGTTGTTCATAGCGATCATTGACGTTATTTAAAAAATCATTAGCGGTCTTTTCAAATTCTGGATAGCTAAATAACAGGCTATTATCGGGCAGGTAATCTAACAGTGTATCTGTGCTGCTAAAAAACATCGGTAAATAACTTTCAATACCGGCATAGGGAATGCCTGCTAATACATCTTCGTAGATGGGGCAAACTAATGGATTATGCTTAAATTCTTCATGCCATTGGTCGCGAAAATGATTAATGGCTTCTTTGTCTAAGCAAACCTCAGCAGCTGGTAAAATTTCTATGCGTGTTATTTTATCCAGCGAACGCTGGGTGTCAGCATCAAAGGTGCGTAAGCTACTCACTTCGTCATCAAATAATTCGATTCGATAAGGCAGCTCACTGCCCATGGGGAATATATCAAGTAATGAACCACGAACTGCATATTCACCGTGTTCAAAAACAGAGTCTCTGTGTTGATAACCTGCGTTATCTAGTTGGATCTTAATTTGCCTAGCATCGATTTTTTGATCTATTTCTATCACTAGACTATCGCGGTTCACATAGCTACGCGGACAGACTCTTGCTAGCAGTGTTGATGCTGTAACAAGGCAAACGCCATAGCTTTCATTTTGTAGATGATAGAGTGTCTTTAGACGGTCAGAAATAATATCTGGATGCGGTGAAAAATAGTCGTAAGGGAGTACTTCGCGATCTGGAAACACACGCAGACTAAAATCGTCATTATCCCCAGCAAAAAATTGCAGTGCCTCATACCATTCTTGGCTATCGTAAGCGTCTTTAGTAATGACTAAGGCGAAGCGCTTTTCTTGCTCTAGGCTAGCCAGTAGTGCGACGGCAGCAGATGCACCTGGCAATGAATGCCATGCATGGATTTGGCCGGCAGGTGGCGTGACAGAGGCGGGGAGTAATTCCAAAGACATGGTTATTTAAACGTTTCTTATGTAGCGGTTATCAATGGTTGAAATTATGCCGTATTGATACGCCTGCGTATAGATTACGATCTGGACCTGATTCATAGAATCGGCCGCCAAAGGCGTTGATTCGGGCATTCGCAGAATAGACTTCATTAAATAGGTTACTAATACCGATAAAAGGCTCAATGCTTAAGCTATCGACAGCAAAGTTATAGCCACCTCGGAAGTCTGTGACTAAAGATGAATCCATACTGACCGTATTGCCGTTATTCAGCTCGAATGGCCCTAAATAAAGCGTTTCTAGTGTTGCGAATAATCCAGAAGGATGCTGATAATTAAAAGCCACATGTAATGTATTTTGGGGCAATCCAGGCAGCCTATTACCAGAAAAGTTATTGTTGTTTTTATCAATAAAGGTTTTATAGCTAAAGTCAGAATAGGTGTAGGCGAGTGAGCTGCTAATGGTGTCGCTTAAACGACTCTTAATCGATAGCTCAATGCCTTGTCGTGAGGATTCTCCAGCATTAATAAAAACATCTCGCCCAAGGTTATCTTCAAGTGCAATAATCTCTTGCTCAACATCAATGCTAAATACTGAAAGCGTATATTGATGCTGTTGATTTTTTCTGCCTGCGCTGATTAAACCACTTTCAAAATTTCCTTTTATTCCCAGCTCATAACTCACGGCTTCTTGGGCATCTAGCTGTGTGTTTAAGCCTGTGCTTTCTACTAAGGCTAATTCTGTCGTGGTGGGGGTTTCAAATGATGTCGAAATATTGGCATAAATGGACGTTTGATGATTGAGGGCGTAGCTAGTCGCTATCATTGGACTTAATTGATTTAAGCTTCTTTTACCTGAATTCGTTGCTTGATAATCATCAACCGTAAAGCTAATTTCGTCATAGCGTATGCCGCTGTTCAATAACCAGCGATCGCTGAGTTGAAGTTGATTTTGTAAGTAAACGGCTGCGCTCGTGACCTTTTCTCGTTGGTCTAATACTCGATTACCGCTTATACCGTTAAGATTTTCAAAGCGCTCACGGCTATCATCTTGATAGTCATAATCCATACCGAAAATGCTGGTACTCTCTTTAGACCATAAGATGTTTTGATGCTGATACATAAGGCCGCCACCGCTATAATAGCGCGCTATATCAATAACGCCATTATTGGTAATAGGTATTCGTCCTTCAAAATCTCGCCATATATGATAATTTCGAATACTTAATTTACCCTTTTTTCCAAGGTCGCGCTGATAGATTATACCGATACGGGTTTGCTCCAAGGCCTCGCCGGCATTGAGTGCCACATTCCTGTCCCTTGCTGCGGTTCTATCCTCTAATAACGTTGCTAAGCTGACGCCGCCTGGATCATTCGCTTGTGGCTGATCTGTGTGATTAACCGCTATTTTAAGCGTGCCATCATCTTTAAAGGTATAACGCATTCGCGCGTTAAATAAAGTGTTTTTATGTTCACTGTGGTTTCGGTAACCCGCGATATCTAGGCGACTTATACTGGCAATATAACTCAGCTGCTGGTTATCACTTTTACCATTGATATGAACTTGATTTTTTCTATAACCATTGCCGCCAATAGCCAGCCGCGCCTCAATACCCGTGTCAGAGCGATCAAAGTCTGATTCGATACGAATAACGCCACCAGAGGCATTGCCATAAAGTGATGATGAGGGGCCGCGCAGTACTTCAATACTGCCAATGGAGGTAAGATCAATGCTATCGATGCCACCTTGGCCATCAGCGAGGGTTTCAGGAATACCATCGACTAATATTTTGACGCCGCGAATACCAAAATTAGCACGCGCACCAAAGCCTCTTATTGATATCCGTAAATCTTGCGCGAAGTTAAAACGGTTTTGTAATACTAAACCGGGAATGCCTACTAAGGATTCATCCAAGCCAAGCTGCGTTTGAGCACGAATAATCTGCTCACGCTCTAGCTTATCGACTGCGAAGGGCGCCTGACTCAAAGAGAGGGGAATACGTGCCGCATTTATAACAACTTCTTCTAACGTTTGCGTTGATGCTGGCTGGATGAAGCAGAAAGTGAGAAATAAGAGAAAGGAGAGCTTAGTACTCAATGATTGGGTAATAAGGGTGCGAATAATGACTTCCTTAGCATTGATGACGTTTGGGGTAGGAATTATTTTTCATCTCTATTGATTTCGATAATTAAAAATAGCGTAGCAATAAATCTTGCTACAAAGAAAAACAATAAACCACCAGCGGCTCCCCATAGGTGGGCATCAACAATAACGGGGTTGTTAATAAATTGCTCTGTCATTTGCGTAAGATTGTTGGTTGGCATTAAGTCTGGCATCTGTTCTATTATCAGCTTAATGATGATGGCGACTAGCCAAGCAATACTCGCTCTCGAGCGAAGCGCGGCATAAACAAATAAGCCGTGTAATGCACCCGATAAACCCACTAACCACTCAGTATTTGGGCTGTAATAGAAAATGCCATAAGCAGAGGCAATCGCTGAAACAGCAAGTGCGACTATCCATGAGAGTGATTTAAACGCCGCAGGGAATATAAGATAAATAAAGACTAAAGCAGCGATGTTGAGCATTAAATGTTGGGCATTAAGATGAACAAGGGCATGGCTCAAAGCCAGTAATGGCTGTTGGTCGAAAAGAAGGCGTTCAAAGCGCCAAGACGCGAGCAGCTCAGTCTGGCTAAAAATAAAGAGTAGCCCAGCAATGAATGAAGCCATTGCTAGTTGAGGCAGGCGCTCCAATAGAGCCTGATACTTGGCTGTGGTATGGTTTGGTTTGTCATTAAAATTATTCATTAATCGAATGATACACTTTATTGA
>JABIQF010000090.1 GCA_018668095.1 Cellvibrionales bacterium | reverse complement strand
GAATAGTGAAGCGAATGATTTATTTTTGCGCAAGCCACAATTGGCCAGCGCCAAGGCAGGTTTGCTTGCTGCCGAAGCAGGCTTGGAAAAAGCCGAGTTAGATTTATCCCGCACCCGCGTTAGCGCACCCTTTGCCGGGCGTGTGTTGAGTAAGATGGTTGATGTTGGTCAGTTCGTTTCGCGAGGAACTCCCATTGCTGATATTTACAGTAGTGATATTGCCGAGGTGCGATTGCCATTAACTGCGCAGCAAAGACAAAATGTTAGTGTGTCTGGTTTAGAGCCTTCTCCGGTTAAGTTGATTGCTCGTTATGGTAATAATGAGTATGAGTGGGATGCCGTATTGGAGCGCTTAGAAGGTGCCATAGATAGCAGTAGTCGCCAATATTATTTTGTTGCTTCTTTGCCTCAGGCATTTTTCGACTCTGCTGACGAAGCGGGGACATTACAAAAACCAGGGCTTGCGGTTGGTCAGTTCGTGACGGCGCAAATTGCTGGCAATTATGTTGATAATAGTTTTCTAATTCCACGATCTGCTTTAAGGCAGCAGCAGAAAATTTGGGTGCTGGAGAACAATCGACTCGCCTATATTGATGTTGTTGTTATTCAAAGTAATGATAATACAGCGCTTGTTCAATTAGCCGATACCAGTGAGGCGCATAACTCCATTGCGGTCATTACTACGAGTTTATCTCTAGCATTAAAAGGAATGGAGATTCGTGATCGCTCAGCCTTGCCTCGTGATTTACCTGAAAAGCAAGCTGATGTTACGACCACGCAAGTTAGCCCTGAATAAATCGGATATAAAAAATGCGTTCTATTGTTAGTTGGTTTATTGATAATCCAGTTGCTGCAAAATTGGCTATGTTTTTTATTCTTATTGCGGGCTTAATGACATTCCCGCTCTTGGATAAAGAGTTTTTCCCTCAGATAAAAATTGATTTAATTAAGATTACTGTTCCCTATCCAGGCGCTGGCCCTGAAGAAGTTGAAAAGCAAATCTGCGCGCGTATTGAAGAGGCCGTTCAGCAATTAGGTGGTATAGAAGAAGTTCGCTCGGTGGCACGAGAGGGTTTTGGCGAAGTGATTATTGAGGTAAAGCCAGAAGAAGATACTATTAGAATACTCAATGATGTTAAAGCCAATGTGGAGGCAATTAATACTTTCCCTGCTGGCTCAGAGCGGCCGCAAATTGTTGAGCAGCGTTTTCGTAATACCATCATGCGGCTTCAGCTAGCGGGTGATCTGCAAGAGCGAGAGCTAAAAGAGCTCGGTGAGAAAATTCGTGAAGAGCTCGCCGCATTGCCCTCTGTTGCAATTGCAGAGCTTCGTTCACCGCGAAATTACGAAGTCGGTATTGAAATATCCGAAAATGCCTTGCGAGATTACGGTTTAACATTTGATGAGGTTGCTGCGGCCATAAGGGGTTATTCGTTTAATTTACCAGCAGGTAAAATTCGCGATAGTGGCGGCGACATTTTGTTGCAAACACGAGCTCAAGCCGATTATGCAGAGGATTTTAATCGAATCCCATTAAGACGAAATGCCGATGGCGCGCTATTGCGTGTCGGCGATGTTGCTGAGGTGGTTGATGGTTTTGAAGATGTCGATATCTACAGTACGCTCGACGGACAACCCTCGTTAGAAATTTGGATTCGTAATCAGAGTAACCCCGATATCCTCCGCACGAGTGAAGCAGTTAAAGCTTATGTCGAACAAAAGTCAGGCCAGCTGCCAAGTGCTGTTAGCCTGACTGTCTGGTCTGATGCATCGGTTAGCTATCGTGGTCGTTTAGATACACTTATTTATAATGGTTCAAGCGGGCTGTTATTGGTTTTTATTATATTGCTGATTTTCCTTAGACCGTCGCTCGCTTTTTGGGTTTGCAGCGGTATAGCTGTGGCGTTTATGGGTGCCATCTGGTGGCTGTCATTGACTTCAGTGTCGCTCAATATAATTTCTATGTTCGCCTTTATTATGATTCTTGGCATCGTTGTCGATGATGCGATTATTGTCGGCGAAGCCATTTATAGCCAACAATTAAATCACAGTAGTCAGCGGCAAGGCGCTATAGAAGGGGTGATGTCCGTTATTGCCCCGGTATGGTTTGCGGTTATCAGCACCATGATATTTTTTATACCGTTCTTTTTTATAGGTGATGGTCCTGAACCTGCCACCATTGCCACGCCAGTTATTTTGGCGCTGGTTTTTTCATTATTTGAATCATTGTTTTTATTGCCTTCGCACTTAGCCGATAAAGGTGGAGTGGTGGTCGGTATGGTGAAAACTTTGGTTGCCTATGTGGTTTCTCCGCTTTCTCGTGTATTGCACTATTTAGAACAGCGCCGATTAGCCGTTGCCGCTTTGCTGCCCTTGCTCGCCAATACTTATTATCGTCGTGTGCTCGTATGGACAGTTGGCGCCCGGAAACTCACTATAGTCGTGTTCTGCTTTTTGTTTATCTTTGCCGTGGCAACGGTTAAAGGTGGCTGGCTTCCGTTTAGTTTTTTCCCGCGTGTTACTTCGGATTATGTCGTGGCAAAAGCAACATTACCTGAGGCTGCGCCCTTTAATCAGATTATGTCAGTGGCAAATTACCTTGAGACATCTGCACAGCAAATTAAAACGAAAGTGAATGCAACCTATGGTTACGAGTTAGTTCAAGGTATTCATGTTTCTGCTTATGCGACTACGGCTCGCATAACATTATTACTCGAAGATGGGAATGACAGGCCAATAGGTTCAGACACTGTAGCCAGGCAGTTACAAGAGCAAATAGGCGAAATGCAAGGGTTAAAAGATCTCTCTGTTAGCTATACCATTTTTGATATTCCCAAACCAATTGAGTTTGTTGTACGAAGTGATTCACAGCAACAGCTAGAGGCATTTTCGGCAGCTTTAGCGCTTAAAATGGCCACTATAGATGGCGTATTTAATGTTGGAAGTACATTAGATAATCCATCTAATGAAATCAATTTACAGCCAAAACCTGAGTCCAATACCTTAGCGGTAAACTTAGCAAGTCTTTCGCAACAAGTACGCCGAGCTTTTTATGGCGAGGAAGTGCAGCGAATTCCTCGACTGCGTGAAGATGTTAAAGTTTTGGTCCGCTATCCAAGAGAAGATCGTTCTTATGAAGAAGCACTGCGTGAGATGTATATTTCTAGTGGTAGTAGCGGATCATTAGCAGAGCGTGTTCCGTTATCGTCACTGGTCGATATTGAATACCGCAAATCGTATAAAAAAGTTGAACGTTTAGATCGTAAGCGCGTGGCGCGAGTAAGCAGCGATGTTCAGCGAGGCTTCAATGCGGGAGCTATTATTCAGCGGTTGCAAGCAGAAGAGATTGACGCGTTGCTTGATCAATACCCTGATGTCGTCGTCACACTAAAAGGCGAGCAGCAAGAAAATGATGAGTTTTTTCAAGAGCTCGTTTTGTTCTTATTATTATCCATGATGGGTATATTCGCTGTTATGGCGATTATGTTCCGCTCTTATTGGCAGCCATTACTGGTATTAACCGCCGTGCCATTTGGTTTTATGGGAGCTATTTATGGGCATGTCATTATTGGCGTCAATGTCAGCATGTTCTCAGTGTTAGGTATGATGGCCTGTGCTGGCGTAGTGGTAAATGATAATGTCGTTTTAATTGATCGTATTAATCAGCTGCGACGTTTAGGTTTCTCGCCGCGCAGAGCGGTAGTTAACGGAGCTGTGCAACGGTTTAGGCCGATCGTGTTGACCTCGGTAACAACCTTCTTTGGACTGACGCCGATATTGCTTGAGAGCAGCGTTCAAGCACAGTTTTTAATTCCCATGGTCACATCATTATCTTTTGGTGTTTTGTTTGCCAGTGTCGTTACCTTGGTTTTTGTTCCCGCGCTGTATTTAGCCGGTGAAAATGCTTCATACCATTTTACTAAAAGGCAGGCTAGGTTAGACGCAGCTTTAGCCGAAGCGGCTTTATTAAGCCCGCCAGAGGCTAATTCTTGAGACATCGTGGCTTAGCGCATTAAGTGTACAAAAAAGCCGCAAGAGTGTTGATAAGTCCCAATAACAGCCGCGATTTGCGGCTGATTTAGTCATTCTATTCACCTATAATGACATTAACTTAATGATTCATTTGCAGCACTATACGGCTGAGCTTAAAGGAGTTTTAGCTTCTCCTTTACTAGTCACCGATAGTTGGCAGTTACAATTTGTAGCAATAGTTTGTAGTGATAGTTTGTAGTGATCGGTTTAAGCTCCACTTGTACTAACAGTGGTTAAAATGCCGTCTCTCAACTAATACCTGCAAATTAGAGCGACAACAACAATAGCGTGAAGATATATGAACCCAAATTATCTGGATTTTGAACAACCGATAGCTGAGCTTGAAGTCAAAATAGAAGAGCTTCGCTCGGTCGGTCATGATAATGATTTAAATATTTCTGATGAGATTGGTAAGCTTACCGAAAAAAGCGCCAAGCTTACTGCCAAAATTTATTCATCGTTAACGCCTTGGGACATTGTGCGCGTCGCGCGTCATCCTCAGCGTCCTTATACCGTCGATTATATTACTCGTATTTTTGATGATTTTGATGAGCTTCATGGTGATCGTCAGTTTGCCGATGATGCCGCTATTGTAGGTGGTTTAGCGCGCCTGCAAGGCGAGCCAGTAATGGTTATTGGCCAAGAGAAAGGCCGACAGGTTGCCGATAAAGTTAAACGTAACTTTGGTATGCCAAGACCTGAAGGGTATCGTAAAGCGCTGCGCTTAATGGAAATGGCCGAACGATTCTCATTACCGGTTATTACTTTAATTGATACACCTGGGGCTTATCCGGGTATCGATTCAGAAGAGCGCGGTATCTCTTTTGCCATAGCCAAAAACCTTCAAGTAATGTCTTGCTTAAAAACGCCGATTATTTCGGTAGTGATAGGCGAGGGCAGCTCAGGTGGTGCGTTAGGTATAGGCGTTGGTGACAAGCTTGCTATGTTGCAGTACTCCACTTACTTTGTTATTTCTCCAGAGGGCTGTGCCAATATTATTTGGAAAACCTCAGAGAAAGCACCGCAAGCGGCTGAGGCCATGGGTTTAACATCGACAGTGCTTGAAGATTTAGGCATTGTTGATAACACGATTTCTGAGCCAGAAGGTGGTGCACATCGTGATCCTGAATTAGCAGCACTTCGAGTGAAAGAGTATTTGATTAAAGAGGTGCAGGCACTAAAGAAAGTTCCTCTCGATGACCTACTTGAAACACGCTACAAACGATTGATGTCATACGGCAATGTCTAAGCGCTAGTGAGTTTAGCTCGCTGTATTCATCACCTTAATAATGTAAAACGATGATGATTTCTTGCGTGCGACTATGACTAGCTTAGATACAAGTCACAATAACGCTTCTTATTTCGACGCTTACCAATCGCTGTTAAAGCATCAGCATTGGGTCATTGCTTTTAGTGGTGGCCTTGATTCAACGGTGCTTTTACACTCGGTTTATCATTTTCTACAGACGCTACGTGAATCTTATTGCGCATCTGCATTAGATTCAGTGTCAACCGATAACGTTACGATTCCTAGCTTATCGGCTATTCATATTAACCATCAATTGCAAGTGGTTAGCGACGATTGGGAGCAGCATTGCCAGTCGGTTTGCGATCAGCTGTCTGTGCCTTTGGCAATAAAAAAAGTGTCTGTAAAAACAGAGGGTAAAGGCCTAGAGAGTGCAGCAAGGCAAGCCCGTTATGCTGTATTTGAGCATCATCTGAGTTCGATATCAGACCTTCCTACTGCCGATACTCATAGCGTATTGCTAATGGGCCATCATGCCAATGATCAGGCCGAGACGTTATTGATGCGTTTATTTCGTGGTGCAGGAACAAGTGGTGCCGCGGCCATGCCAATGCAGCGTTTGTTAGGGCAATCACACATTGCGAGACCATTGCTTAAATACAGTCGTGCCGATTTAACCGCTTATGCAGTTGAGCATCAGTTAGCTTTTATAGAAGACCCTTCTAACAGCGATGAAAGTTTTGATCGAAACTTTGTAAGACAGCAACTGCTGCCTAAGCTTGAAAAGCGTTGGCCCTCAGTTGTTAAGCTGCTTAATCGTTATTCTGAGCATGCCAGTGGTGATGCTGAGTTATTAGCGGACCTTGCAAGGTTGGATTTACAGTCGGTTGATGCCAGTAAAGTCTCCAACCTTGATGATACTAAGGCCAGTGTTTATGGAAGCAGTTTATCAATAACGGCTTGTTTAGCCCTAAGTGATAAACGACGCAGTAATTTATTGCGTTATTGGTTATCAGCACAGCAATTGAGTATGCCATCGACAGCGCAGATGGCACAAATTGATAACTTATTATTATCGCCAAGCAGTAGCGCTAAGGTTCAGCTTGGCGCTTATCGGTTGTGTCCTTATGACGACCGCTTGTATTTATTAAGTGAAGATACATTGTTGAAGGCCGCTCAGGCATTAGAGCAGAATATTACTTGGACCTTTGGCGAGTCGATGGCAATTAATGGCTTAGGTACTTTATCTGTTTCTGAATCTAAAACATTATCTGTTTCTGAATCTAAAGCTTTAGGTGACCAAGAAGAAGAGCGTGCTGGATTGCGTAAAGGGACTTATACGATCGGTACCCGGCAAGAAGGTTTACGTTTTCGTTATCGAGGAATGAGTCGGTCGGTAAAAAAATGTTTTAACGAACACGGTGTTCCGCCATGGTTACGAAATTATTATCCAGTGATTTATGCCGGTGATGAAGTCGCAGCGATTGCGGGTATTTTAGTCTGCGATGATTACTCTCAATTAGGCGCTTGTACCTTAGATTGGCATTGGGCTTAGTGGGTTACGAATAAGCTCCTGTTGATACGCTATTTCTTTAACTACTTACTATCAATAATTTATAAGGTGCCTTTAACAAAACGGGTTAAAGGCCACTACACAAAGATGTTGTCTCTTACTATCGATACTTTAAAGCGCTTTTGAATATTCTTTAAATAGCGACTTAAAGTGTTCTCAAAAAGCTTAACGCTTTTATCAGATTTTCGATATGCAAGAATAATCCCTGCTTAGTGTCATCAGACAGTGCCATGCCATCATTTTCGCTGCAAACAATCTCACGAATCATATCCAAGCTAACACGGATATTATCGAGCGTATCATTTGCTGATGTGGCGATCAGCGCATTGTGACAGTGCGGTTTGTTATTGTCTTTAGCCGAATCTTTTGGTTTAGTTTGACGTTTTATACCGCGTTTACTTCTGGTGCTTTTGTTGCTTCTTACTTTCGCTTCTTTGCTTTCTCCTTTTTGTTCTCGTTCTCTTTTTTTCGTTTGCGAAGTGCTATTGGTCACAACCATAGTTAACTCCATTTAATGTTGCGATAATATTACTTTTAAATCTATATTCTATTTTTCCATAGGCTTTTCCTTTTTAGGTTTAAGTGTTAGATTCAGGTGTTAGGTTCAAGTATTAGTTTCAAGTTAAAGTGAAAAGAGCAGGCTACCACTAAGTGATTAGCCATTACAGAAAATTGTTTCCATGAAATGTAATAATTAGTAGGGCTGAGTAGTGTGATAGACTTTCTGAACCTTCAATAATAAAAAGACATTTATTATGAGCTTATCTACATTCAAAAATAAAACCGTATTGATTACAGGTGCATCAGCAGGTGTTGGTGCTGCATGTGCTCGCCATTTTGCCCATGCAGGTGCGAATTTAGCTTTGGTTGCTAGAGGTGAAGCGGCGTTACATGCGATTGCCGAAGAGCTTCGTGAATTGACTCAGGTACTTACGATTACTGCCGATGTAACTGAGATCTCAAGCTGCCAACATATTATAGAGCAGGTTATTGAAGCGTTTACTGATATCCATTTATTAATTAATAATGCCGGGGTTCATCACAGAGGTGAATTCAGCACGGTTAAGGCCGATCATGTAGCCGCTATGGTTGATGTGAATTTACGTGCGCCGCTTTATCTAACGGCATTGGTCCTTCCTCATATAAAACAAGCCGGTGAGGGCGCTATTGTGATGGTGGGTTCTTTAGCTGGGCGAGCGCCACTTCAGGGTGCAGCGACTTATGCCGCAACTAAGGGCGGCCTTAGAGCATTTACATATGCTTTAGCCGATGAGCTTCGTGATTCAAATATTGCAGTAGCTGTTGTATCTCCCGGTCCCATTAATACGGGTTTTATTATGGACAGTATTGATGAGGTTGAAGATATTGTTTATTCGCAGCCAATGAGTACGGCCGAAGGTGTGGCCGAGAATATTGCGACATTAGCCAGGGGTCAGCAAGTTGAAATTACCATGACTTGGTTTGCAGGTAAGCTGACGACGCTCGGCTATTTATTTCCTAGTTTACGTCGAGTATTACGTAAGGCGCTTTATGCTAAAGGCAGAAAGAATAAAGATAAATATAGGCATTAAGTTCGATTCATAAAATGTATTCTCCATAATAATTTTCTGCTCCATATTATCTTTTCTTTATATTTAGTCATAAAAAAACCCCGCGATCCGAAGATGGCGGGGCTTTATTTAGCTAGTGAGTGCTGAGAATTACTTCTTAGCAGCTTTCTTAGCTGGTTTTTTCTTTGCTTTTGCTTTGGCTTTTTTGGCCGCTGCTGCCGCTTTAGCTTTAGCTTTTGCCGCTGCTGCTGAGGCTTTAGCTTTGGCTTTAGCAGCCGCTGCTTTTTTCTTGTCTGCTGCTACTTTCTTCTTAGCAGCTGCTTTTGCTTTAGCAATCGAGCGCTTTTCAGCAGCTTTTGCTTTAGCAGCGGCTTTCTTGTCAGCTGCTGCTTTCTTCTTCGCTGCGGCTGCATCACGTTGAGCAATCAATTTTGCTTCAAAGTCTGCTACTGCTTTCTTCAATGCTGCATCAGCTTTCATAGTTGATAATTTAGCATTTGAAGCTGAAGCGCGTGCACGTAATGCTTTAACTTTAGCGGCTGTTTTAGCAGCGGCTTTAGCAGCGGCGGCTACAACTTTCTTAGCAGAAGCTTTATCGGCAGCTGTTTTTGCTTTAGCAGCTGCTTTTTTAGCAGAAGCTACTTTTTTAAGCTCGGCTTTTAATGTGCGTGCCAATGATTTAATGTCTTTTTGTATAGCCGCTAATGCTGCTTCTGCTTTACCGATAGCTGGAGTTGCAGCTACTTTCTTTACAGATTTCTTAGCAGTTGGTTTTTTAGCTGCTACTTTCTTAGCTGGCTTTTTAGTGGCTTTTTTAGAAACTTTTTTTACTTGAGGCATTATTTCTCCTATGAAGAAGGATTTCCAACTTCATCGATTGGGTTGACTATCAAAAATTTTAATTAAAAAGTTTGTGCGGAACGAATGATAGACAATATATTTATTTATTTCACGTCTAATAAGCGTTATAAGCGCTTTTATTTTGTTCCTTTTTACATTATGACCGTTTAAATCACATTTTTTGCTAACAAAAAATAATATGGGGAAGTTAAATCATTTTTTTTCTTATAAATTGGCGTGATATCGAATTTCTGTAATAACCATTACGCGTTTTCCGATTGGACTTTCAAAAACAATTTCGTCGTCAATATTTTTCCCTAATAACGCTTTCGCTAATGGGGAATCCATACTTAATTGATCGCGTGACAAGTCAAATTCATCAGGACCAACTATTCGATACGTTTTTTCTTCGCCGTTTTCATCTTCAACGGTTACCCATGCACCAAAAAAAACTTTATTGACGTTATTGGGTGTGTCATGAACGACATTCAGTGATTCTAATCGCTTTGTTAAAAATCGAACGCGGCTATCAATTTCTCTGAGTCGTTTTTTGCCATAAATATAATCACCGTTTTCTGAACGATCGCCGTTTTTAGCTGCTTCATGGACGACAGAAGTGACTTGTGGGCGTTCAATTTTCCATAATTGCCTTAATTCTTCACGCATCGCGCTTTCACCCTCAGGAGTGATATAGTAGGAGCCTTTAGGGCGTGGTGGTCTATAGCGTCCCATATAATTTTGTCATTTTCCGTATTGTTTGATGAATAAAGTGTTAAATGCGTCGTTCATATACAGATTGATTGAGGACGACTTGATTGACACTCTTTTTTTTAAAAACAGTTTTTATTAATCTGCTTTTGAGATGCGATTTAATGAGTTTAACCGATACCAATGATAATTCGATGAGAATCCGACAAATTTCCATGCCAATCATTATCGCAACTTACTTTTTGCTCGGCAGCCTTTCTCTTTCGAGTGCTGTAGCTGCTGTTAAGTCATCTACCGATTTAATTGTAACCGGCTCTTTACAGCAGGGTGCTTTGCTTATTGGACAGGTGAATAAAGGCGCGATTGTTCAGTTTCAAGATCAACAGCTACCGTTGACTGCCGACGGTCGATTTATTATTGGCTTAGATCGTGACGCGCCTAAAAATATTTCCTTAACTGTCATTAATAATAAAGACTATGAGTATCATGAGTTAGTTATTGCCCCTCGAGATTATGCTATTCAGCGTATCGAAGGGGTTGCTAAGCAATATGTTTCACCAGATCCGCTGCAAGTGAAGCGGTCACGTAAGGAATCGGCAATGGTCCGGTTGGCGAGAAAACAGCAGCGATTACAGCAAGATTTCTTAAACGGATTTATTTGGCCCGCTAATGGACCAATTACGGGTGTCTTTGGCTCGCAGCGAGTTTATAATGGCGAGCCAAGAAGGCCGCATTATGGTCTTGACGTGGCAGGGCCGGTTGGCGCACCGGTTATTGCGCCTGCTGCTGGGTTGGTGACATTGGCAGAGCCTGATTTGTTTTTTTCTGGTGGTACATTAATTATTGATCATGGTCATGGCTTGAGCTCAACTTTTTTGCATCTGAGTAAGTTATTAGTCGCTTCTGGTGATGCTGTTTCACAAGGTGATAATATTGCGGAAATTGGTGCCACTGGTCGTGTCACCGGGCCGCATTTGGATTGGCGAATGAACTGGACCGATGGTAAAACGTCGGTGCGTATTGATCCTGAATTATTAGTCGAGGTTGGTGGCAATCAATCGATTCAGGATTAAACGCCTATAACGACTTACAACTAAAAAGTTATTTTTAATAAAGCGGTTTTTAACGAATGAAAAATGGCTTATCAATAATGTTCTTTTAAATATGAGCATCACAATTTTCATTAAACATTAAAATAGGCATTATATTATGTTAGATAAAAAACTCCTCAGCATTCTGGTTTGTCCGGTAAGCAAAGGGCCTTTAGAATATGATGAAGCTAATCAAGAATTGATTTGTAAAGCCAGCGGTCTTGCTTATCCTGTCCGAGATGATATTCCTGTTATGTTAGAGAGTGAAGCGCGTAAGCTCGTTGAATCAGACCTTCAGGCTTAGAGGTAATTATTATGACTGATACCGTGTTTTCTAAGATTATTGCAGGCGAAATTCCCTCTAATAAACTCTATGAAGATGAGCATTGCATTGTTATTCCAGATATTAATCCGGTCGCAGCTGTTCACGTTTTAGTCATCCCTAAAAAACCCATTAAAATGCTGTCGGAGGCAAGCGCTGAAGATCAAGCTCTGTTAGGTCATTTAATGCTCACAGTGGGCAAGGTGGCAGAGCAATTGGGTGTTTCTGAAGGCTATCGAGTCATCGTCAACAACGGTGCGGATGGTGGTCAGACAGTATTTCATTTACATCTGCATATTATTGCCGGTTTTGCCATGAAAGAAGCCGATATGTAAGAGCTTTTTGCCGCATTCGACTATGCTGTATTGAATCAATGATTTATTGTTTACATCCTATAAATCACTAACAAAAAAATTTAGCCAGAGTTTTTAATTAATGTCCAAATCTACTGATAAACCTACTAGCACTTCAGCTATTCGTGAAACCTTTCTTCGTTATTTTGAGCAGCATCAGCATAGCCGTGTTGATAGTAGTTCGTTGGTGCCGGGAAATGACGCGACACTGCTTTTTACGAATGCAGGAATGGTGCAGTTTAAAGATGTATTTTTGGGTGATGATAAGCGTGATTATGTGCGCGCCACGAGTTCGCAGCGTTGCGTACGTGCCGGCGGTAAGCATAACGATTTAGAAAACGTCGGTTACACAGCCCGTCACCATACGTTTTTTGAAATGTTGGGAAACTTTAGCTTTGGTGATTATTTTAAAACAGAAGCGATTCCCTTTGCTTGGACATTTTTAACCGAAACATTGGCCATACCAACCGATCGTCTTTATGTCACTGTTTATGCCGATGATGAAGAAGCGTATAGCATTTGGCATAAAGAAGTCGGTTTGTCTGAAGATCGTATTATTCGTATTGGCGACAATAAAGGTGCGCGTTACGCATCGGATAATTTCTGGGCAATGGGTGATACCGGTCCTTGTGGTCCTTGTACTGAAATATTTTATGATCATGGTGCCGATATCGAAGGCGGTTTACCCGGTACGCCAGAAGAGGATGGCGATCGCTTTATCGAAATTTGGAATATCGTTTTTATGCAATTCAACCGTTCAGCCGATGGTGAAATGGTGCCTTTGCCTAAACCTTCGGTAGATACAGGCATGGGCCTCGAGCGTATTGCTGCAGTTATGCAAGGCGTCCACAGCAATTATGAAATAGATTTGTTTCAACAGCTGCTGGGAGCCACAGCTGGCGTGTTAGGTATAAAAGATGAAGGTCAGAGTTCATTGCGCGTTATTGCTGATCATATTCGTTCTTGTGCGTTTTTAGTGGTTGATGGCGTTATGCCTTCGAATGAAGGGCGTGGTTATGTATTACGACGTATTATTCGACGTGCGGTTCGTCATGGTAATAAATTAGGCGCTAAAGATTTATTTTTCTGGAAGCTAGTGGGGCCTCTAGCTGAAGTAATGGGTGAGGCTTACCCTGCGCTAGTGAGTTTACAGCAAAAAATTGAACAAGCATTAAAAGCCGAAGAGCAGCAGTTTGCGGTGACGCTTGAGCAAGGCATGAAAATCTTAGAGCAAGATCTTGCTGATTTAAAAGACAGTGTTATTCCTGGTGATACCGCCTTTAAACTTTATGATACCTATGGCTTTCCGTTAGATCTTACTGCGGATATCGCGCGAGAGCGTGGCATGACCATAGATGTTGATGGCTACGAGCAAGCGATGCAAAAGCAGCGCGCTCAAGCTAAGGCTGCTAGCCAGTTTAAATCGGGTGGTGCAGAGAAGTTAGACTTAGATACTGCGGGTGTAAATCAAACAACTTCGTTTAATGGTTATGATCAGCTAAGTGATAAAGCTACCGTGCAAGCCTTATTTGTTGACGGAAAAGCGGTTAACACTTTGCAGTCGGGAGATAGCGGCGTAGTTGTGTTAGACCAAACGCCTTTTTATGCGGAATCCGGCGGGCAGGCGGGTGACTTTGGTCAGTTGCAAACCGGAAGTGGTAGCTTTGCTGTTACGGACACACAAAAACAGGGAAATACCTTTTTGCATCGAGGTCATTTAAGTAGCGGTGTTATGACTGTAGGTGATGCCATTGATGCGCAAGTGAGTGAGTCTGCGCGTCAAGCAACAGCGCTGAACCATTCGGCAACGCATTTATTACATGCGG
>JABIQF010000239.1 GCA_018668095.1 Cellvibrionales bacterium | reverse complement strand
TTTTTCTTCCAAATAGCAGGACCCGTTTGATGCACTGACTCACCCTGACTATCTACAGCGACAGTTACTGGCATATCTTGTAGATCAAATTCATAGATTGCTTCCATACCCAGCTCAGGAAACCCGACAACCTTTGCTGCCTTAATCGCTTGAGCCACGAGGTAAGCCGCACCACCTACCGCCATTAAGTACACAGATTTATGATCCTTAATCGCTTCAATCGCTGTTGGCCCTCGCTCGGCCTTGCCTATCATCCCTAGCAGTCCAGTTTGATCAAGCACCTGACGGGTAAACTTGTCCATCCGTGTTGCTGTAGTGGGACCTGCAGGACCAACCACTTCATCACCAATAGGATCAACAGGACCTACGTAATAAATAAAGCGCCCTTTCAAATCGACAGGCAGTTCTTCACCACGATTTAACATATCAACAAGCTTTTTATGCGCCGCATCCCGACCCGTTAGCATCTTGCCACTCAGCAGCAAGGTTTCGCCGGGCTGCCAAGTGAGAACATCGGCTGGCGTCACTGTATTCAAATCAACACGACGAACCGTATCGCCAACTTCCCAGGTAATATCGGGCCATTGGTCAATAGACGGAGGCGTAAGCGCAACGGGACCTGAGCCATCAAGGGTAATATGGGCATGGCGAGTTGCCGCACAGTTCGGAATCATCGCAACGGGCTTGTTAGCGGCATGCGTTGGGCAATCCATTACTTTAACGTCTAACACGGTTGTTAAGCCGCCTAATCCCTGCGCACCAATACCGAGCTGATTCACTTTCTCGTATAACTCTAAACGCAACTCTTCAGATCGGTTAGAGGCACCGCGAGTTTGCAATTCCTTAATATCAATAGAACCCATTAGCGATTCTTTAGCCATAATCATGGCTTTTTCAGCAGTGCCACCAATGCCGATGCCGAGCATACCCGGCGGACACCAGCCGGCACCCATTTTCGGTAACTGTTCTAACACCCAGTCGACCACTGAATCGGAGGGATTAAGCATAGCAAATTTAGATTTAGCTTCTGAACCACCACCTTTGGCAGCAACTTGAATATCAACGGTATCACCTTGGACAATATCGTAATGGATAACCGCTGGCGTATTATCTTTAGTATTGACTCGTTTACCGTCAGGATCAGCCAATATTGATGCACGCAGTATATTGTCGGGCAGAAGATAAGCGCGACGGACGCCTTCATTAATCATATCGGTAACGTTCATAGTGGCATTGCCCCATTGAACATCCATGCCCACACGGACAAAAACCGTTACGATGCCGGTATCCTGGCAAATGGGTCGATGCCCTGTGGCACACATGCGCGAATTAATCAGAATTTGAGCCATTGCATCTTTAGCGGCTTTCGATTCTTCGCGCTCGTAGGCTTCGTTCACGGCCTGAATAAAATCAAGAGGATGATAATAAGAAATATATTGCAGCGCATCGGCCACACTAGCAATTAAATCTTCTTGTTGCACTAAAGACATGGATACAGACTCCTAAACCAAACGACTGCCAATTGAATAAGGAATAATTATTGTAATGCTGGTGATATATTTGCAGGCTGAGATTGTGAAGTCAGCTGCTTGTTCACCTGACGGCGAAATGCATTGATTGACTCAACCCATTCTTCATTGGCCTGAATGCGCTGCTCATGGTCATCCATTTTCTGGCTTAGCTTAGGCAGCTTATCTTGCAAGGCTTTGGCCTTTTTATCATTCGCCTGAGACTGCTCAACCGCTTCATTAATTTCATCTAAACCTGCAGCATAACGCATTAACTCAGCATTTAACTCTGCCAATTGTTTACCGGCTTTGGTTTGCGCTTTACCTAATGAACCGGTACGCGTCGTTAAATTTTTAATATTAAGGCTATGCTCATCAAGCAAAACCTTACTTTTTTTCCAAACGTTATCCCATAACTTTCTTACTTCAGTATCGAGCTCTTTAAGTCGCACTCTCACCGCGGCATCCGACTGTGACATTTCATCGCCAGTGTTTGCCAGCTGCGCTTCTAAAGCAGCGATACGGATTTCAGTTTGAAGTGCAAGCTCAGCTGCTTCACGATTCTGTTCATACAAATAATAAGAGGCTGCCGAAGCGGCAATAGCAATGAGGAGTGTTAGTAAGCCTAAACGATTTGAGCTTCGAGTTGGGATAACTGCACTCGATGAAGAGCGAGCCTGCCTGCGCCGATTAACGACTTCGTCATGAGCTGGCTTCATTGCAGGTATATCACTTAAATCATCGTTATTTCTGCGTGGGTCACGCGTTGGCATGGCTAATAATTCCTGTTAATAAAAACTGTGATAAAGAATAAGGCTTCTGGATATGATTAATAACACTAGATTAACTGAGAATGATTAAAAGGTCTGTAAAAAAAGAGAGCGTAAACGCCCTCTTTTTAAATTTACATAACTCTATATAGAGCTAAATAACATCTATTAATACGCCGCCGAAGCAGCGCATATAAACGACTAGACGTAATGCAATACTGCAAACATAACAGCGGTTAAGCCTAAGCTAGCATGAATAACACCTTTAACCGTTGTCATTGGGCCCAACTTACCAAAAATAGCATTTAGCTCTAACAACACAATAAGACCAATACCAATAAACAAACCGGTAGAGACGCCATTGGCCGATAATAAGCCATCAGCACTGTAACCAAAGTGAGACGAAGCTAACATTCCGAATGCCATAGGTCCCGAGAACAACGTATTCGTACGAGAAGCTAAAAGAGCTTTTGCACCAGCAGTCGGTCCATCACCTTCAACCATGCCTAATGCTATTTTCTGGTTTGGCCAAATAATTAACCAGACATTTAAAAACATCAAGGTACCCATTAATGCACCAAGAACAATATAAGAGTTCAATAAGCCATTACCGTGAACCATACCTAATAAGAGAACACCGGTAATAAAGGTGAACATTGCAGCCCAACGGAACCACCATAACGCTTCTGGAGCGAGTTTTGCTTTCGCATCTGATAAGCCTTCAGGCGACGCAGCTTTAAAATATCCGCCTTGAATAAAGTTAAAGTAGTAAAGTAAACCAATCCAAGCGATACCGAATAAGAGGTGACCCCAACGTACAATAAAATTAAGAATTTCTGAATCCATAAAGCAATACCTTGTTTTGATTAATCGTTTATTAATGGCTACCCATTCAGGTAAAAATCTTTGCCGTAACAACATGTATTCTATGCACAAACGACGGCAATTAGTATCCCTTGCTTGCAACTAAGTAAGAAAAATAATGGCTAATTTTCATGAAAATCTTTGATATCGAATAAGCAACGGGCAAAAAAAAACTCGGTGCTTAAAAAAGCACCGAGTTTTTGGTTGAGCAAGCGACAATTACATCATGCCGCCCATTCCACCCATACCGCCCATGCCACCCATATCAGGCATTGCTGGCGCACCGCCAGACTCAGGCTTATCAGTCACCATGGCTTCTGTTGTAATCATTAAGCCCGCAACTGAACCGGCCGACTGTAAAGCCGTACGCGTTACTTTTGCAGGATCAAGAATACCCATAGAAATCATGTCGCCGTACTCACCAGACGCAGCGTTATAGCCTACGTTGCCAGTACGCGCTTTTACTTCATTAACCACTACTGATGATTCACCACCGGCATTAGCAACGATTTGACGTAAAGGTGCTTCCATTGCTCTGCGAGCCAAGTTAACACCGACTGTTTGGTCTTCGTTATCGCCTTCAAGACCATCAATGGCTTGTAATGCACGAATAAGAGCAACACCGCCACCAGGGACAACGCCTTCTTCTACTGCTGCACGAGTTGAATGCAATGCATCTTCAACGCGCGCTTTTTTCTCTTTCATTTCAATTTCAGTGCTAGCACCTACTTTAATGACCGCAACACCGCCGGCTAATTTAGCCACACGCTCTTGCAATTTCTCACGGTCATAATCAGAGCTTGTATCTTCGATTTGCGCACGGATTTGATTAACGCGACTTTCGATTAATGTGGCATTACCTGCACCATCAATAATTGTCGAATTCTCTTTGCTCATAGTAATGCGCTTAGCTTGGCCAAGATGCTCTAAAGTGGCCGTCTCTAAATCAAGACCGACTTCTTCAGAAATCACAGTACCACCCGTTAAGATAGCAATATCTTCAATCATCGCTTTACGACGATCGCCAAAACCTGGTGCTTTACAAGCCGCTACTTTAACGATGCCACGCATGTTGTTAACAACCAATGTTGCCAACGCTTCGCCTTCAACATCTTCAGCGATAATCACTAGCGGACGGCTAGATTTTGCAACGCTTTCAAGTAATGGCAATAACTCACGGATATTTGAGATTTTCTTATCAACTAAAAGGATATACGGTGCTTCGTGCTCAACACTCATATTGTCCTGATTATTAATAAAGTAAGGCGACAAGTAACCACGATCAAACTGCATGCCTTCAACAACATCCAATTCATTCTCAAGGCCGCTGCCTTCTTCAACGGTAATAACGCCTTCTTTACCGACTTTTTCCATTGCTTCCGCAATAATTTCACCGACATGAAGATCACTGTTAGCTGAAATAGTGCCTACTTGTGCAATGGCTTTACCATCAGCACAAGGAGTAGCCATATTCTTAACTTCCTCAACGGCTGCTGAAACTGCTTTATCGATGCCGCGCTTTAAATCCATTGGATTCATGCCAGCAGCAACAGCTTTTAAGCCTTCATTAACAATAGATTGTGCCAATACAGTTGCGGTAGTTGTTCCGTCACCAGCAACATCAGAAGCTTGTGAAGCTACTTCTTTGAGCATTTGCGCGCCCATGTTTTCGAACTTGTCTTCAAGCTCAATTTCTTTAGCAACTGATACACCGTCTTTAGTGACAGTGGGTGCGCAGAAAGCTTTATCTAATACAACGTTACGACCTTTTGGTCCAAGTGTTGTTTTTACTGCATCCGCTAGGATGTTTACGCCGTCAAGCATTTTTGCTCGAGCAGCGTCGCCGAATTTCACGTCTTTAGCAGCCATGATGATTACCCTACTTTTAAATAATAACTAGAAAATAAATTGTTTGTTGTATCTATGCTGGAGCCAACACCGGTATCTACTTAACGGTATAACCGTGTTGAGGCCATTTAATCGATGATCGCTTTGATATCAGACTCGCTCAATATCACTAGCTCTTCGCCTTCAACATCAATCGTGTCGCTACCCGCATATTTACCGAATACCACAACATCACCGACTTTAACATCAAGTGCGCGTACATCACCGTTATCCAATACTTTACCGTTACCGACAGCGATAACTTCACCCTGATTCGGTTTTTCTTTAGCAGAACCTGGTAGCACGATACCACCAGCAGAGGTTGCTTCTTCCTCCTTGCGACGAACGATTACACGATCGTGTAAGGGACGAATTTTCATCTTTTTCAATCTCCTGATATTGACATTAATACAGCGAACACATTAGGTGTCCGAGGTCTTGAACCTGATATTTAATGCAGTTATATGAACGCTTTACCGCTCAAAAAACTGCCACTTTAAAACTACAAATAAGCTCTAAATGAGAGAGAGCCAATTGTAGGAACGAAACCGCGCACGTCAAGCGCCAAGCCGTAATAAAAGAATGGAATTTGGCGCAATTGATAGCGAACAGACTAGATAAGGGCAATTGCTGACAATTCAAGGGAGGACGCTAAAACTTTATAATGACTTTTGCATTGTTATTGAATAATCCGATTCAATGATTGAGCAAATGGCGGTGGAGCTGTACAAATAATAACCGCATTAGTCTTCGCGAGAATATTCGCCATCGATCACTGTATTATCATTAGCGCTATCACGACTACCGAAAACGGCATTGATATGCCCCATAGGATCAGGGTCAGCTTGCCGCCCTGCCATCGGTTTATTAGACGTAATGCCAGAACGAGTAAAACTGCCTTCCATCGTAGTATTGGAAGAATGGGAACGGCTGGCTTGTCCTGACATAGAGTTTGAAGACATAGAACCCGAAGACATCGCATTCTCCATAACACCATTTTGGATGCGCGAGAATAAGGTTTTGACCAATAGCCCTCTCGTTGGCGCAAACAAACAAGCGAAGCCTAGGGCATCGGTAGCAAAGCCAGGCGTAAGAAGAAGAGCACCACCTACGGTTATAATCACCCCTTCTGTAATTTCCCGAGCAGGCAATTCACCGGCAGATAATCGCTCATTTAACTTTAAAAGCGTCGAAAACCCTTGTTGACGCAGCCAATGAACACCAATAACAGCCGTTGCAACGACTAAAGAAATGGTCAGTAGCGCGCCAATATGTCTTCCTATAGAAATTAACAGCCACATCTCAACGATGGGGATGGCAATAAAAAGGAGTAATAAATAAGGCATTTCAAATATCTCAACGATAATAAAGACTAAATAGGCTCAGACTATACAGATCACAAAAAAAGGCCTACACACAAACGCGCGAGCGACTATAGTTTAAGGTAGAATAGTCACCTAACTCAATGGCAAGATACAAAATAAATCGTCAACTTACTCAGTCATTTAACATACAAAAAAGATCCCATTTTATGTTTAAAAAACAACTCTCTCTTCGCATTTGGCTTACTCTTTTACTGTTATTTCCCATCTCGGTCACACAAGCATTTAGTAGTGTCCCTGATGACCTGCCAAACAGCGCGTTAAACAGTCAGGCTGAAACGGATACAGAGACGGCTTTAGAAAAGCCTCTTGAAGCACTCAAGCCCAGTATTCGACAAATCCGAACGGCTGAAGAAATTCTTCTTAAACTGCAACGCCGGCATTACACGCAACGTCAATTTGATGACGAATTATCATCAGCTTTATTTGATAATTATTTAAAACGTCTAGATCCATCAAAAAGCTATTTTAGCCAAAAAGATATTAATGAGTTTGAAGCCTATCGCTTAATTTTGGATGACGGCATTCGTCGTGGCAACCTCACTCCTAGCTTTACTATATTTAATCGCTATCGTGAAAAACTAATCGCACATCTTGAATCGCTGATTGCGGAATTACCTGAGCGCATTGCAGCACTGGACTTCACATTGGATGAAAATCTAACACTTGAAGCCGAAGATCAACCATGGGCGGCTGATAAAAACGAACTCGCTGACCGTGCGCGTAAGTCACTCAAAAATACGACATTAGGTTTAATGCTTGCCGATAAAGACGAAGACGCAATTCTCGAAACTTTGAGTAAACGTTATAGCAATCAACTTCAGCGTATTAAGCAATTAAATGCGGAAGATGCCTTTCAAATCTATATTAATTCGCTGACCGGACTTTATGATCCGCACACCAACTATTTATCACCACGCACCTCTGAGAACTTCTCTATTAATATGCGTTTGTCGCTTGAAGGCATAGGTGCTGTTTTACGACGCGATGGCGAGCATACCGTCGTTGAGCGCCTAATTACCGCCGGCCCTGCCGATAAACAAGGTGAGTTACAACCTGCCGATAAAATCATTGCTGTTGCGCAAGGCAGCGATGGCGAGCGTGTTGATGTTATTGGCTGGAGACTCGATGAAGTTGTAGGACTTATTAGAGGCAAAAAAGATACTACCGTCACCTTAGAAGTATTATCAGAAATGTCCGTTAACCCCGATGAAAGCAAGCTGATTAAAATCGTTAGAAACACCGTTAAATTAGAAGAGCAAGCCGCGCAGCAATCGGTGCTCGACATATACCACAATGATGAAGTCCATAAAATTGGCGTTATTTCAATACCCACATTTTACATCGACTTTGAAGGCTCACGTAATGGTGATGCCGATTATAAGAGCACCACTCGCGATGTTCGTAAACTGCTCGCAGAGCTTGAAGAAGAGAATGTAGAAGGCATTGTTATTGACCTTCGTGGTAACGGTGGCGGCTCACTTCAAGAAGTGAATCAGTTAACGGGCCTGTTTGTTGAGCGTGGTGCAGTCGTGCAAATTAGAGCACCTAATGGACGTGTTGCAAGACAGTCTAACTACCCTAACCCTAACTACTACAAAAAACCGATTGCCGTTTTAATTGATCGCCTAAGCGCATCGGCGTCTGAAATCTTTGCTGGCGCCATTCAAGATTATGAGCGCGGATTAATTGTTGGCAGCCAATCATTTGGTAAAGGCACCGTGCAACAATTGGCCGATCTAAGCCACGGCAGTTTAAAGCTGACTGAAGCAAAGTTTTATCGCATCTCTGGCGGCAGCACTCAGCATAAAGGCGTTATACCCGATATCGTTTTACCGTCGCTTTATGACAGTCAAGAAATTGGTGAAGACACTTTAGATTTCGCTCTTAACTGGGACACCGTTGAGCCAATTCGACATAGAAATTATGGCAACTACAGCGCGTTAATTGATACTCTTACCACTCAACATAAAGCACGTATCGCCGACGACCCTGACTATATTTATCTAACAGAACAAATTGCGCTGAATGATAAATACGCCGACATGACCGAGTTGTCGCTTAATGAAGCGGTTCGTCGCTCTATTATCGACAATGATGCTGAGGCACGTAACGCCATTGAGAATACTCATCGTTTGGCTAAGGGACTGCCAATAAAAGAGTTAAACGATGAAGCGTCTTCGGACGAAGACTCTCTAACAGCAGGAATTGACAGCGCTGAGACATCAGAAAAATCAGCAGCAAATGAAACGGAAAAAGATGAAGAAGAAGAAAAAGACGAGCCAGATCCACGGACTGACTTCTTGCTAACAGAAACCAGTCATATTCTTCTTGATGCCATTCAATTAATGAAAAGCGCTAATTAAGCATTCAAAGGCTTTAAACACAGCTTAGCTTTTTAATTAGACACAGCCTGCCTTGTAATTAAGGTAGGCTGTTTATGTTTTCGGCGCTTAACAATCACCATCCCTATTTACTCAATGCATCACGCATAGTGACAAACTCTTCAGCAGCCGTTGGATGAATACCAATAGTGCTATCGAAATCGGCTTTTGTTGCCCCAGCTTTAATAGCCACTGCCAAGCCCTGAATAATCTCTCCCGCTTCGGCACCCAGCATATGAACACCTAACACTTTATCAGAGGCGACATCGACGATTAACTTCATAAATGTTCGCTCAGTGTTTCCACTCAAGGTATGCTTTAGATGACGAAATTCAGATTGGTATATATCGATGTCAGCGTATTGCTCACGCGCCTCGGTTTCAGTAAGGCCGACAGTCGCAATATTTGGCTGACAAAATACAGCGGTAGCAATATTGTCGTAATCAACCACACGTGGCGAGCCTTTGTAATAGGTATCAACAAAAGCCATGCCCTGCGCTAGCGCTACCGGCGTCAACTCAGGTGTTCCAATAATATCGCCTAAGGCGTAAATGCTAGGCTCCGTTGATTGAAAATAGTCATCGACAATAATGGTTCCGTTATCTCGTGTTTTAACAGAAGTATTCGCCAAACCAAGATCGGCAGTATAGGCCTTTCGACCTGTCGCATATAAGACCTCGCCAACAAGCCGCTCTTCACCTGACACAAATAAAACCTTTAGAGAACCGCTAGGCTGTTTCGCAATGCTTTTAATATCAGTTTCCAAAGAAAGTTTAACGCCTTTTTTAACCAGCTCGTCAGCTAATCTTGAACCAAGGTCATGATCAAAACGTTTTAATAATTGCGTTCCTCGATAAGATAACTCTGTATTAACACCCAAGCCATTAAGAATACCGGCGAATTCAACAGCAATATAACCACCACCAACCACTAAGGCATCAGTAGGAAGTTGCTCAAGATAAAACACCTCATCAGAGGTAATAACATGTTCAGCGCCATCGAATGCTGGCACATAGGGACGACCGCCCGCCGCTATTAAAATACGCTCTGCAGTGATGAATTGGCCGTTAATGCTCACGGTTTGTTTATCCACAATCGTTGCGCGACCCTCAATAATAACAACGCCTGTGTTATCGAGCATTTTTTGATAAATACCATTAAGACGTGCTATTTCAGTATTTTTATTATCACGTAAGGTTGGCCAGTCAAAGTCGGTAGCTGACACATTCCAACCAAAGCCTTTCGCATCATTAAAATCGTCATGAAAGTGAGAGCCATAATAAAATAATTTTTTAGGAACACAGCCAACATTGACACAGGTGCCACCCAAATATTTCTCTTCGGCAACAGCCACTCTCGCACCAGTAGCAGCAGCCATTCTTGAAGCCCGCACCCCGCCAGAACCAGCACCTATCACAAACAAATCGTAGTCAAACAAAATGATTTTTCCTATTGTAAATGAGCATAAGATAAACACAGCAAAATCAGATTATCCCACAGATTATGGCGATAACAAGCTTTGCACTTTATATAGAGTAGAGAAAGACCTTTGCAGCTAAAAAAGATTCGCAGGTTAGCAATAGAAATGCGTTCGTAATAAAAATAAAGAGGGATTTGTAATGCTTAAGATTGCTTAGACTTGAATATCTAATCGTGCTGTTCGACGACGATCAACATTTCTTCTTCTATCGAGTAAAGGAGTTTGGTTTTTTATTCTACGATCACGATTACGTCGTCTGTCGACAAATTTTGGTTGTTTTGTTGGGTCGATATTAGGGGCATTCACAGAAGATCTCGCCGTTTCTGTAGACGAGCGCTGATTGTTTTCTGACGCTGGTGCGGTTACTGAAGAACCCACATTCGTTATGTTGACCATAAATTTACTCTAGCTTTAACTGATTGATGCAATCAACGTATTGTAGAAACATTGAAAAAAACAGCATCGAGAAAAAGTGTGTCGTAACTAATATCTGATCTCAAAATAGGCTTACTAATACAAATTTAGCAATACAGACCTAAGCCTAAAGCCAACTGCGACTAACGAATAATGCTAGCTGCGATGGATATTGATTGTATCGGCAATGGAATAGAAAACTTTATTAGAAAAGCGTTAGAGGCATTAAATAATTAACAATCAACAGGATAGAGCTAAAAATTGCGAAATAGAATCAGCATAATGAGGAGTAAGGCAGGATAATTAAGTAGGATAGTTAAGCAGGATAGTTAAGCAGGTTTAAGCCACTGCAAACGGCTATGAAGACTGACAACGCTGCCAATAATAATCAAGGTCGGAGCATGCACCTCTTTACCTTGAATGATGCCAGGAATCGTCTCTAACGTTCCAATATGGGTTTGTTGATTCGGTGTTGTGCCACGTTCAACAAGCGCAATCGGCGTATCTGCAGGCTTTCCATGTGCGATCAGCTGCTTACAAATAATGTCGAGACCTATAAGACCCATGTAAATAACGACTGTTTGCGAATCGGGTATTAACTCCTGCCAAGGAAGGTCCATAGTGCCATCTTTTAAATGGCCTGTTAAAAAACGCACTGATTGCGCATGATCACGATGGGTCAACGGAATGCCTGAATAACAAGCACAACCGTTAGCCGCCGAAATACCAGGTACAATTTGAAACGGAATGCCATGCTCAGTGAGCCCTTCTATCTCTTCACCACCACGACCAAATATAAAAGGATCACCGCCCTTTAGGCGAACGACTTTATTACCCGCTTTTGCTAAATCAATGAGTAACTGATTAATTTCACCCTGTGGCAAAGCATGGTTACTTCTGGCCTTGCCCACATATATTCTTTCTGCATCTCTTCGCGTCATATCGACGATAGCCGGTGAAACGAGCCGGTCATAAAGCACCACATCGGCACGCTGCATTAATCGAAGTGCTTTAAATGTTAATAGGTCAGGATCTCCTGGCCCCGCACCGACAAGATAAACCTCACCTTTCATCGTATCCGAATTATCTAAGACACCTTGAAGGTATTGATTAAATAATTCATCGGCTTCGTTATTACGACCGGCTAATACTCGCTCAGATATTTCACTGTCTAACATATTCTCCCAGAACTCTCGCACTCTGGACTCACTGTTATCGAGAGCCGCTCTAACAGCCGTTCGCCGCTCGGCAATGAAATCACCGAGCTCACCGATGTTCGCCGCTACACTGCTTTCTATTTGGCTGCGTATAGCGCGCGCCAACACAGGCGCACTGCCCGAGCTAGAAACGGATATCAATAAGGGAGTTCTATCAATTAAAGCGGGGAATATGACATTACAAAGATCGGGAGAATCGACAATATTGACCAGCAGACCCAATGCGTTAGCATCATGCGCAACACGCTCATTCACAGGCTCAATATCGGTAGCGCCAATAATAAAAATATGCCCGTGCAAATCATCTGAGTGGTATTCGCGCAGCGTTAAAACACCACCCGACTGCTCAGCTAAAGCAGCGAGCTTAGGATCGATTTTTGGCGCTACCACATTAATTTTAGCGCCCGCTTTATCCAATAAAACTGCTTTTCTATAGGCGATGGTGCCGCCGCCAATAATCAAGCAAGATCTATTTTTAACCTTAAAACAAAGCGGTAAATAATCCAAAAAATACGACCATCAAAAGAAACTAAAAATTAAATGCTAAGCAAACCATTCATATATGGCTGCAAGGCTTTAGGAATGCTAATTGTGCCATCCTGATTTTGATGGTTTTCAAGTACGGCAACCAAGGTGCGACCCACCGCCAAACCCGAACCGTTTAAGGTATGAAGTAACTCTGGCTTTGCCGATTCAGCACTGCGAGTACGTGCTTTTAATCGACGGGCTTGATAGTCGCCAAAGTTACTGCAAGAACTAATTTCACGGTAGCAGTCTTGTGCGGGCAACCATACTTCAAGGTCGTATGTTTTACGTGAGCCAAAAGATAAATCACCGCCACATAAAATCACTTTACGATAGGGCAAATCTAACTTTTGAAGAATAGACTCAGCATGGCCGGTTAATATCTCAAGTGCTTGAGCAGAATCCTCAGACTTAACAACCTGCACGAGCTCAACTTTTTCAAACTGATGCTGACGAATCAAACCTCGCGTATCGCGACCATGGCTGCCCGCCTCACTTCGAAAACAAGACGTATGAGCAACAAATTTAAGCGGTAACGCTTTGGCATCAATAATATTGTCACGAACAAGATTAGTCAGCGGCACTTCGGCGGTAGGAATTAAGTAATAATCCGAATCTACCGTTAATTTGAAAAGGTCCTCTTCAAACTTAGGAAGCTGCCCAGTTCCAGTTAAGGCATCTGCATTAACGATTAACGGTACATTCACTTCGAGATAATCATTTTGATCAGTATGTTGATCGAGCATGAATTGCGCTAAGGCACGATGCAAGCGAGCAATACCGCCTTTTAAAACTGCGAAACGCGTACCCGTCATTTGTGCTGCCACTTCAAAGTCTAAACCCTGAGCTTTTGCACCTAAGGCAACATGATCAAGCACATCAAAATCAAAGGAGCGCGGCGTGCCCCAGCGAAGCACTTCGACATTGTCAGATTCATCTTTTCCGGCAGGTACTTCAGCATCAGGAATATTCGGTATGTCATATAAAAACTGCTGAAGCTTTTCATCAACATCACTGGCTTGCTGCTTGAGTGTTGAAAGACTGCTATCAATAAGCGCCAAGGTTTCATTTACTTGTGCTTTGGCATCATCAACCGATAATCCGCCTTGCACCAACTCGCCAATTTTCTTAGAGGCCTGCTTACGCTTAGCTAATAAAGACTGCGATTCAATATCACTGTGCTTACGTTCAGCATCCAGCGCTTCAAATTGCGCCTTATCTAAGGTGTAACCTTTAATGGTAAGTGCTTCAGCAACATCATCTAAATGGCTGCGTAAATGTTTAATATCAAGCATGAAATTTAAAGCCTTGTGTCAATCAAATCTATTATGAATAAAATGAATGCGTTTTTAATAGGCATTCACTCGTAAATCAGTACCAGCGAGCCAGTTCAATGCCAGCCCACGTTAAGAGCATGCATATTATCACGCTGGCAAGGATATATACCATTGCCGTAGGCCACTCACCTTGCTGTAATAAGCCAACTGCTTCTAAAGAGAAGGTCGAAAAAGTTGTTAAAGCACCTAGAAAGCCGACAACAAGTAGAGGTCGCCAACTTTCAGCAATGATACCTTTCTCGGTAATGACAACAAACAATACGCCTATAAGCAGCGCGCCTATGGCATTAGCGATTAATGTGCCCATAAATCTGCCTATGTATGTAGCTGTCGGCATTAACGCGTCAAACCGCTGCACAGCCCACAGACTTATTGCATAGCGGAGCATGGCTCCAAAGGCGCCACCCAAACCAACGGCCAAAAAGGTAGTGTATGTTGCTTGAATCACGATAGCTTACCTACTGAGTCTATTAAAAGAGCGGATATTAGTCGTGCGCGTATTGTGCGCTTTTTCATTAAAGGGGAAAAATTAAGCCTTTATTAACGATCATCATGCCGATAGCGCGGTTGCTCACTCGCCGCATCCAACGCCTTAAAACGCTCAAGCTTAGCTTTTATTTTAGCCTCAAGCCCCTGCTCCGTTGGCTGATACAAAACTTCATCTTTTATGGCTTCAGGAAAATAATTCTCACCAACCACATAAGCCTCATCATAATCATGGGCATATTTATATTCCGCACCGTAATCTAACGATTTCATAAGATCGGTGGGTGCATTGCGAAGATGCAGGGGTACAGGCTCGGCGCCATACTCACTGGCCATCTGCTTTGCTTTAGCCAAGGCTTTATAAACCGCATTGCTTTTTGGTGCTACCGCTAAATAAACAACCGCTTGCGCTAAACTTAACTCACCCTCAGGGCTACCTAAGCGACTCTGCACATCCCAAGCATTTAACGCTATAGTTAAGGCGCGAGGATCGGCATTGCCAATATCTTCGCTAGCCATGCGTACAACGCGACGCGCAATATAGAGTGGATCACAACCGCCTTCAAGCATACGCGCAAACCAATAGAGTGCAGCATCGGGCGCACTGCCTCTTACCGATTTGTGCAATGCTGATATTTGGTCGTAGAAATGCTCACCTTTATTATCAAATCGGGAAGCTCGCTCACGCAGAACCTCTGCTAATAGTTTGTCATCAACTGCGCTAAGGTTTCTTGCACTAGCAAACTGCATGGCAAGCTCAAGCATACCTAAAGCCGAGCGCGCGTCACCGTCGGCCACATCGGCAATTTTAGCAATTAATGCGGCATCAATATCTATACCGCAATCGCCAAGACCATTATCAACATCACTAATAGCACGCGTTAGTACTTTGATTAAATCTGCAGTCGACAAAGATTGTAATGTGTAAACACGGACACGCGAAAGCAGCGCATTATTTAATTCAAAGGAGGGATTTTCAGTAGTGGCGCCAATAAAAACAAATAAGCCGTCTTCTATATGCGGCAATAAAGCATCTTGTTGTGATTTATTAAAACGATGCACTTCATCAATAAAAAGCAAGGTGCTTATATTGGCCTGCTGACGCTGTCGAGCCAGTTCAACAACCTGTCGAATATCTTTAACACCGGCACTCACAGCAGAGAGTGTTTCAAATTCAGCGTTGCTCTGCATGGCGAGTATTTTAGCTAAAGTTGTTTTACCGGTGCCTGGCGGCCCCCATAAAATCATAGAATGCAGCTCGCCTTTAAGCATCGCCTGTCTTAGCGCAGAATCGGGGCCAAGAATATGTTCCTGACCACAATAACTCTCTAAGTCTGTCGGCCTAACGCGAGCAGCCAGCGGCCTATTACTGCGCGTATGCAGCGCTGAATCATTGAAATCAAAACCACTGGCGATAGCATCAGTCATTAGCGATGAATAATGTCAGTATCGGCGGGAGGATTTAACTCGAAGAGACTGTCGTCTATTACTGTCTCAATATCGATAGCCGTGAATTCGAAGCGGCTATTTTGCTGTAAGTCATCCAGTATGGATATCGCTTGCAAAACTTCACCTTTAAATTCCAGTGAAAGCATTTCAAATAAGCCGTCATTAGCGATTGGCTTTAAAGTAAATAACTGCCGTGTTGGCGCGTTTTTATTTGTAGATTGAGCGGTAACAGCTTTTATTTGTGAAACAATAAATTGGCTCGCAATTGCCTCTGCATTCCCTGATAACAATAATACAGGCATAGCAGACAGTTGATCGGATAATGGCTCAATAATTAACTGATCAATATCACTATCATATTGAAAAAACTGCTGTTCATTCACAATAAGCGTTTGTTCTAAAGGCTCAACAATATCCCAGCGTAATAGATTCGGTCGTGCTAACCATATATTCCCTGTCGACTGATCAACAATATCGCCGCTTGCATCACGCACCGTTTGCTGAAAATGCGCTTGAAAATAGCGGCTACTCGAAAGTAGATTAGCTAGCTGCTCATACTCACTGGTCAATACGGTATCGTTAGATGCTTCACCCGCGAAAAGAGGCGCCGCAGTAAACGGCACGGCTAACATAAATAAGAAAAGCTGAAAGCTATGGATGAACTTTTGAATTTGCATAATTAACCGCCTTTTAAAGCGCCTTATCAACTTTCTATTACAATGGCTTTTGATTTTCTGCTGGCCGCTAGTAGCTTTATCTGCGCCACTAACGCGAACAATATTGGACAATGATTGCCTGCCAATTATCCGTGACATCCACTGGCTTCATAGCAACCGTCTATCGACAACTGCAAGCCAAGCGCTGGCATCATAAATAGCCATCATAAACTCAGTCGTCACAAACTCAGCTATCTATAAACTTAGCCAACTACAAACTCAACCAACTACAACACGCCCTACCTTCTTGGCGGTGGTGGCGCAATCACTTCTCTGCTGCCGTTATGCTGCATTTCACTTATCACGCCAGCGGCTTCCATCGATTCAATCATACGAGCCGCACGGTTATAACCGATACGCAATTTGCGCTGCACCGAAGATATAGAGGCCTTACGGGTTTCGGTCACAAACATCACAGCTTCATCATAAAGCGCATCTTGCTCGTTATCGCTGCTTTCTGCAGATTCAAGACCTGGTATACCATCACCGCCAGCACCACCTTCATCAATAAGGTCTGGCAGATAATCAGGCTCTGCTCTTGCACGCCAATCATCGGCGACTCTATGCACTTCATCATCAGAAACGAATGCACCATGAACACGAATAGGCACCCCGCTACCCGGCGGTAAATAAAGCATATCACCGTGACCTAGCAACTGCTCAGCACCACCTTGATCGAGGATAGTACGCGAATCAATTCTTGAAGATACCTGAAAGGCAATACGCGTAGGTACATTGGCTTTTATCAAGCCGGTAATAACATCAACCGATGGTCGCTGTGTTGCTAATACTAAGTGAATACCGGCGGCACGTGCCTTTTGTGCAATACGCGCTATCAGCTGCTCAACTTTTTTACCCACAATCATAATCATGTCGGCAAACTCATCAATAACAACAACGATATGTGGCAAGGTTTCAAGATCGGGCGGAATCTGATCATCAACATCAATAATTGACAATGGATCTGGCTGCCAAACAGGGTCAGTAATCGTTTCACCGGCAGCAATAGCATCGGTAATTTTTTTATTAAAACCTTCTAAGTTTCTAACCCCCATGGCGGCCATTAATTTATAACGGCGCTCCATCTCGGCAACACACCAACGCAAACCGTTAGCGGCATCTTTCATATCGGTGATAACCGGCGTTAATAAATGCGGTATGCCCTCATAAACACTTAGCTCTAGCATTTTAGGGTCAATCAAAATTAAACGCACTTGGTCAGGCGTTGCCTTATACAACAAACTAAGCAACATGGCGTTTACACCCACCGACTTACCAGAACCGGTAGTACCCGCAACCAGTAAATGAGGCATTTTCGCTAAATCAGCAACAATAGGCTCACCAGCAATATCATGGCCTAGGGCAAGCGTTAGATGCGAGTTCGCTTCAGTGTAAACCGGAGACGTTAACACTTCGCTGAGCATAACCATGGCACGATTTTCATTCGGTATTTCTATACCAACAAAAGACTTACCAGGAATAACTTCTACAATACGCACGCTTATAACAGCCAATGAACGGGCTAAATCTTTGGCTAAATTACTAATACGACTGACTTTGACACCGGCCGCTGGCTGTATTTCAAATCTTGTGACTACCGGTCCGGGCAATACTGATTTCACTTCGGCCTTGATGCCAAAATCCGCCAATTTCGTTTCTAGCAATCCAGAAAGCTGTGTTAGCTGCTCGGAAGTAAAACCTATTTGACGCCCTGCTACAGGCTCATCAAGCAACTCGAAATCAGGCACTTCTAATGGCTCGCCATTATTCCGCTCTCGTCTAACGGGCTTAGCTGATTTCTTCTTAGCGGGTGGTTTAGATTTAGCAGCCGGTAAAAGTGATTCAGCCGATTGTTTTATTTGCGTAATCATAGCGCCGACAGAAATTTCTTCATCAATAACTGCAGGCTTCGTTGCTTGAATGGGGGCCGGTTTTATAACGGGAGCTGGCGCCTTTAAACGAGCGGCCTCTTTATCACGACGATGCTGTCTCGCGAGTTCTCGTCGACGATCATTCCAATCAATAAACCACGCGATAAAACGATCAATCAATACGACTGTCGAAGCACCAACACGGTCCATTAAAGCCAACCAAGATATTTCAGCAAATAAGGTTAAGCCAAATAAGGTAATGGCCAGCATCAGTAAAACTGTTCCAGCAGGATGAAGAACCTGTAAGAGACCCTCTTTAACGACAGACCCAAGATAGCCACCGCTACCAAAAGGCAAGCTGGCTTGATCGGTGATAGTCGATAATGACAACAAACAGGTAAACCCCATTAATACTAAAATGAGACCTGCTAACTTTAATGCAACCGTTAGACCGTCAAAACGAAAGGCATCATAGCGATCACGAAAAATAAGCCACGCTCTATGCATCAAGGCAAAAGGAATTAAATAAGCGGTATAGCCAAACAAAGAAAAGAGCACATCCGAAAACCAAGCACCAGACATGCCCGCTGTATTTCGAACTGCACTGTGGTCACCGGTTGCTGACCAACTGGGGTCTTGAGCGCTATAGCTAAACAAAGCCATCAAAAAATAACCCGCAATCGCCAATAACGCAATTAACGTGCCTTCGCGGACAACGAGCAATAAAGCGCCTGATTCATCAGTAGGCTGAGATTTAGCTGAGCCTTTTGGAGATTTTGCCATAATGGTTTTACGCTATTAATCGGTTTATTTCTGATCAACCTGCTCGTTATTAGCAGAACTCATCGCTAGGGGTGTAGCAAACTAAAAAACAGCCCAAACA
>JABIQF010000116.1 GCA_018668095.1 Cellvibrionales bacterium | reverse complement strand
TTCGACACTGATGCTGTTGATTTTTTTCGCGTCTTTTTATTGCGTAAGTGAGTGGCGCGTTTGGGCTTTGCGCTAACGCCACGTTTATTGGCAATAATGAGTTTTAAGCAATGCATCATTATATTATTGATAGCCTATTATTGATGAGTTTGTCATATTACATTTTTTCAGGCGCGCTAACGCCTAGTAGAGATAAGCCGTTAGCTATAACTTGGCGAGCAGCTTCGGCTAATGCTAGTCGCGCATTGCGTATATCCGCATCGGCAACTAACAATTGGCTACTTTTATCTTGGTTGCCGCTTGCATACCAGCTGTGTAAAGCCGCTGATAGCTCGCGTAAATATGCGGCAATATTATGCGGCGCAAATTCACGCGCACTCAATGCAACACACTCAGGATAGGCTGCAATACTTTTTAATAAAGCAATTTCAGTGTCTGTACCCAATTTATCTAAGTGGGCTAGGCCGGCTTCTTTATCCCAAGCAATATTTTTTTCTATGGCTTGTCGCATAACACTGCACACGCGTGCATGTGCATACTGTATATAAAATACAGGATTGTCATTGCTTTTTTGCAGCGCTAAATCAATATCAAACGTTAACTGCGAGTCGGCTCTGCGAGCCACTAAAAAGTAGCGCGTGGCATCGCATCCTACTTGTTCAATTAAATCACTTAGGGTGACATAACTGCCCGCACGTTTTGATATTTTGACTTCTTGTCCATCACGCATCACGGTAACCATTTGATGCAAGACGTAGTCGGGCCAGCCTTGAGGTATGCCGGCGTTTAATGCTTGTAAGCCTGCGCGCACTCGAGTGATAGTGCTGTGGTGATCAGCGCCTTGCTCGTTAACAACGGTGTTAAAACCACGTTTCCATTTTTCATGATGGTAGGCAACATCGGGTACAAAATAGGTATAGCCGCCATCCGATTTGCGCATAACGCGATCTTTATCGTCGCCAAATTCTGTGGTTTTTAACCAGAGGGCATCGTCTTTTTCATAGGTAAAGCCGTTTTTAATTAATGTATTAACGGTGCTTTCTACTTTGCCTTCGGTATATAAAGAAGACTCGAGTGAAAAGACATCAAATTTAACTCCAAAGGCTTTTAGGTCGATATCTTGTTCGCGTCGTAAATAAGCGACGGCATAAGCGCGAATGGCTTCTTCATTTTCTACATCGCTAGGTGCTGCGGCATCATCAAGCGATTTTCCCGCCATGTAGTCTGCGGCCAGTTCGGCAATATATTCACCACGATAACCATCTTCTGGCCAGCCAGCATCGTCTGGGCCAATGCCTTTGCAGCGCATTTGCACGGAGCGAGTTAGGTTATTAATTTGTTGGCCGGCATCGTTATAGTAAAACTCGCGCGTCACTTGCCAACCGCTGGCATCGAGAATGCGACAAATACTGTCGCCGACTGCTGCGCCTCGACCATGACCAACATGCAGTGGGCCGGTTGGGTTAGCAGAGACAAATTCAACTTGAACAGTTTTAGCGTTGCCGTTGTCATCAAGCCCTTTTTTGTTGCGGCCAAACTGTTCAGCTTCAGTGAGAATTTGGTCCACAATATCGGTTTGTGCCGATTTCGCTAAAAAGATATTGATAAAACCGGGGCCGGCAATGTCCGTGCTGGCAATGACGTTATTGGCGGGTATGGCCTCACAAATTAACTCGGCAATATCGCGCGGCTTCATGGCGGCGGGTTTCGCTAACACTAAAGCGATGTTGCACGCGAGATCACCATGACTGGCATCTCGTGTGCGCTCAACCTTGATAATTGGCAAGGGAATAGCGGGAATTTTGTTGGCGTCAATCAGCGAGGTGATTGTTTGGCTAATCAATTGCTGTAAGGCTTCTTTCATTTAACTGTCTATCTCGCTTGCTGATGCTTGTCGGTGAGTTGTGTTTGTTGCTTGTCTCATAAAAAGTGTGGCTATTATCGCTAGTCGACTATCCATAGACAAGCGAACGATGCGTTTAGATGACATCTTGCGGGTCGATATCAATGCTCCAGCGTAAGCCAGACGGTTTTTTGCTTTGATCTAACCAATGAATAAGCTGTTTTACTTCGCCGTGCAGTGATTTTCGATGCTCGGATTTAATCATTAGCTGAGCGCGATGGCGTCCTGCACGCTTTTCCATAACAGCGGCTAAGGGGCCAATCAGCTGGCAGCCGTTCTGATTCACCCTGTTAGTTTGTTGCATAGCGAGTGAATTCAAAAATTGCATCGCGTGTTCAGGTTTATGGCTGTCGGCACGGATCAACGCAATATGGGCATAGGGCGGTAACGAGCGAAGTGAGCGCTCATTAAGCATTGCCTCGACAATGCCTTGATAGCTTTCGGTTTGCCATATTTGTAGTAATGGATGCTCAGGCAGGTGCGTTTGAATCAGTACTTTACCCGCATGTCCGGTTCGGCCTGCGCGCCCAGCGACTTGGGTGAGTAGCTGCACAGTTTTTTCTGGGCCACGAAAGTCAGGATTATAGAGCCCTTGGTCTATATCGAGCACAATCACTAAGTTGAGCGCAGGAAAGTGATGGCCTTTAGCTAGCATTTGCGTGCCCACTAAAATAGCCGGTTCGCCACGATTGATAAGATCTACTTGCTCACCCATGGCTTGTTTGCCTTGCGTAGTATCTCTATCGATTCGAATAACCGGAAATTGGGGGAATAGAGCGCTTAAAGCATCGGCACTTCTTTGTGTGCCTTGGCCAACGTTCAATAGGCGTGTTGATTGGCAGCGCACGCAAGACGAAGGAACATGAGTGCGATGATCACAGTGATGACAGCGGAGTTCGCGTGGGCGATTATGCAGTGTTAAGCGCGCATCACAATGATCGCATTGCGCATGCCAGCCGCAGTCATGACACATTAATAGAGGCGCAAAGCCGCGGCGGTTGACGAATACCATGGCTTGCTGGCCGTTAGAGAGCGTTTCGCTAATTGCTGCAATCGCATTATCGCTTAGGCCTTCATGTAATTCTTTGCAGCGAATATCGAGTATTTCAATGCTCGGTGGGCTGGCGCTGCCGGCGCGCTCTTTGAGGGTCGCATGCAGGTATTTTTTGGTTTGAACGTTAAATAATGTCTCTAAAGAAGGTGTGGCGGAGCCTAGAACGACGGGAATATTTTTTGTGCGCGCTCGAATAATCGCGATATCGCGCGCCGAGTAGCGAAGGCTGTCCTGCTGTTTATAGGAGCCATCGTGTTCTTCATCAATAATAATGAGGCCGGCATTGGCCATTGGCGTAAACACAGCCGAGCGCGTGCCAATAATAATGCCCGCCACGCCATCTTTGGCTGCCGTCCATGCGGCTAGCCGCTCTCGGTCGGTGAGGCCTGAGTGAAAAATAGCGATAGGCACATCAAAACGATTAACGAAGCGGTTAATGGTTTGCGGTGTGAGGCCAATTTCAGGTACTAACACCAACACTTGTTGGTCATTCGCTAAAACTTTCTCAATGGCTCGCAAATACACTTCGGTTTTACCGCTGCCGGTAATGCCCTCGAGTAATACGGTATCAAAGCTGTCGAGTCGATCGGAGATTAAGGTACCAGCGGCTATTTGCTCATTATTAAGCGTTGGCGGCTGGTCTTGGGCTTGACCGGTTAATAGACTTTGGCAGTCGCTAGGGTAGTAGGCTTGCTCGGATGCGGTTACTAAGTCTTTCTTTGCCAATTCTAGGGCTGACGCGCGGCTATGTCCGGCGTGTTTGAGTGCGGTTTCAGTAGTCAGCGTATTGGCTGTGGCTAATTCCGCGGTACGAAGAAAGCTCAGCAATGCGGCTTGTTTGGGGGCTCGCGACAAGGCATTGTCCGGCAAGCCGAGGCCATGGTGGCTGATTTTCCAACAACATTGTGTGTAGGCATTGATACTGCCGCCTTTTCTTAGTTGATTAGGCAGCAAGCTTAATAAAGTGTCCCCAAACGGATGGTGGTAATAGCTGCTCATCCATTCAGCCAAAGCGAGTAAATCTTCGTTGACGATGGCCACAGTGTCTAATTGTTGGCGAATGGCCTTTAATTTATCTGCAGGTATCGATGAATCTTGGCTGTGGCCGATGACAATGCCGATCATATTGCGGCGACCAAAAGGGACTTCTACGCGGGTTCCCACCCGGTAATCCATCGCATTTAGGCCTTCGGCGGGTAAGTAGTCGAAATGCTGCCTTACCGGCGAGGCAATAACCACTTGGACAAATTTTGATGGGCCGGCACTCATTACAGCGTGTGAATCCTTAACAGCAAGGCGATTTTGGGGCGACAGTTTACCTTGTTGGCTCCTTTAGATCTCATCTAAGTGTCTGCTGAGAGGGGTAATTCGCCATAGATCGCTTGATTGCGGCTATTTTTCTGTTAGAATCGCCGGCCCTTGAGAGGATACCGTACTGGTTGCCCTCCGGAGATTGGCTCTGGATGATGGTGAATGAGATGGCGGCGTCCCGCGTTTGGAGTAAGAAAAAGACATGAAAGCCGAAATTCATCCATCCTACGATACTGTTACAGCCACTTGCAGCTGCGGCGCAAAAGTAGAAACACGTTCAACACTATGCAAAGATTTTCTTATTGATGTTTGCTCACAGTGTCACCCTTTTTACACCGGTAAGCAGAAAGTACTTGATACTGGCGGCCGTGTAGATCGCTTTAACAAACGCTTTGGCAATCGCGCGACTAAAAAATAATTTTTTAGCTATGGCTTTTTAATTTAAAAGCTTTACGCCTAAGCGCTTAGTCACAGACTCTTATCTTTTTCATTAAATCCAATTGAATGTTGATATTCGATTGGATTTTTTGTGTCTGTTCGTTTTATTCATTCGTTTATAAATATATGGCTTGTATTGGTGAAGCCAATAAGGGTTTGATCCGCTTTCAATATTAAGCGTGCCACTGTTCGCAGAGCCTAAGTAAAAAAAATGCCAGTCTCTTTCCTTTCTTTGTTACATGCAGGTCACTAGTATGTTTTTATGTTTTACGGCTAATATAAAACTATCTATTATTGGATGGATTTAATGTTAAGTAGCCACGGTATCTTTTGTTGATTCATTCACTCCTTTATTCTGGATAATTTATGTCAACTCGATTTTCTAACGAAGCGCCCAAGCAAGCTGCACTTGATTACCATTCAAATCCTAAACCAGGAAAAATTGGCATTGAGATAACGACATCGGCAGAAACGCAGGGTGATCTTGCTTTAGCTTATAGTCCTGGTGTGGCTGAGCCCGTGCGTGCCATTGCAGAAAATCCTGAAACGGCTTACGACTACACAATTAAAGGAAATCTTGTTGCGGTTATCAGTAATGGCACCGCTATATTGGGTTTAGGTAATTTAGGCGCTTTAGCCAGTAAGCCGGTAATGGAGGGTAAGGCATTATTGTTTAAGCGATTTGCCAATATTGATTCCATTGATATTGAAGTAGATAGTGAAGATCCTGATGTGTTTGTTGATACCGTAAAAAATATTGCGAAAACCTTTGGCGGCATTAACCTCGAAGATATCAAAGCACCTGAGTGTTTTGATATTGAGTTGCGGTTAAAAGCATTATGCGACATACCTGTTTTTCATGATGATCAACACGGCACAGCGATAGTAACAGCGGCAGGTTTAATTAACGCCTTAGAGATTCAAGGTAAAAAACTTGAACAAGCGAATATCGTTTGTTTAGGGGCTGGCTCTGCGGCAATAGCGGGTATGCGATTATTGATTAGCTTGGGTGCTGATCGCAACAATATTACAATGTTAGATCGCCAAGGCGTTATCTATCAAGGCCGAGACAATATAAATAAATATAAGGCAGAGTTTTCCAGAGAAACAAATAGGCGGACATTAGATGATGCCTGTGTTGATGCTGATGTATTTATTGGTTTATCAGGGTCTAATTTATTAAGCCCAGAAGCCTTGTTGAAAATGGCACCTAAGCCTGTGATATTTGCATGCTCCAATCCTGATCCAGAAATTGCTCCGGCATTAGCACATGCTACTCGTGATGATATTATTATTGCGACCGGTCGTTCGGATTTACCGAATCAGGTCAATAATGTATTGGGTTTTCCTTATATTTTTCGTGGTGCGCTTGATGTGCGCTCAACGGCAATCAATGAGGAAATGAAAATAGCAGCCGTGCATGCATTAAAGGACTTAGCGAGAGAACCTGTGCCAGAAGCGGTTGTTGCTGCTTGTGGTGTTGATAACTTAACGTTTGGGAAAGAATATATTATACCTAAGCCCTTAGACCCACGTTTGTTGATGGCGGTATCTTCAGCGGTGGCTAGAGCAGCCGTTGATACAGGTGTTGCTCAACGGCCTTATCCGAAAAATTATCCCGCTTAGCGCGTCATAAAAAATTGCACAATAATTTGAGCCATAATCAATGAGGCTTAGAATAATTCCTCATCGAGTATGAGCTGATCGATATTGGCGTTATTCGATGCGCGAGGGTTTTGTTCTGGAACCGTTTCTTCAAGAAATGATTCAAACACGTTTTGCGAATCATCCGCGGTAGATGGCAAACCCGTTAAACGATTTATTTTTACTGACACCATACCCGGTGGTTGGGTTCGAGTTGCTGTTGCTACGCCGTTTAAACTTTCACGCATAAAATCTATCCAAATAGGTAGCGCGGCAGAGCCACCGTATTCTCGCTGACCTAATAATTGGTTGTCATCAAATCCTAGCCAAGTAGTAGCGACGAGTTCGGGATGGTATCCAGAAAACCAAGCATCAGTGGGGCCGTTAGTGGTTCCTGTTTTGCCAGCTAAATCAGATCTCCCTAATACTTTGGCTCTTGTGCCTGTGCCGCGACGAATAACATCCTGCAATATACTGTCAATAATATAAACCACTCTAGGGTCAACGATTTGCTTGGCAGCCGTTTTTATTATGGGATGTTGATCGCTGAGTGTTTCTGTATCACTTAGGACTTCATTTAACTGTTCATCTTGGAGTAAGGCTTCGAGTGATTCTGCTTCCTCTAACTCATCAGTTTCGACTAAGGCGTTTTCGATTTCGTTGTTAGCGTCGGTGTCGATATCGGCAATGCATTCTAAGCAGGCAATTTTTATAGGTGTAGAAAAAACAGCTTCGCCTTTTCTATTTTCAATTTGTGTCACTAAGTGCGGAGACACTTGATAACCACCGTTAGCCAAAACGGTATAGGCTGTTGCAACCTGTAATGGCGTCATAGCATAACTGCCTAACGATAAAGATAAATCTCTCGGTAAAGGCTTGTCGCTAAATTCAAAACGATTTAAATAATTGATGGCATTATTAATGCCCAGTTCACGCAGTAATCTAACCGAGACTAGATTTCTTGATAAGTAGAGGGCGCGTCTAAGTGTTGTGGGGCCATAGAATTTACCGCCAGAATTTTCAGGACGCCAATCGCTTTCGAGTTTGTTATCGGCGAACACAATAGGTGCATCATTAATAACGCTAGCGGGTGTAAAGCCGTTTTCAAAAGCCGCTGCATAAACAAAGGGTTTAAAGTTTGAGCCTGTTTGCCTGTAAGCTTGAGTCACACGATTAAACTTACTGTGTTTAAAGTTGTAACCACCAACTAATGCATTGATGGCGCCATCACTTGGATTCAAAGCAACCAGACCTGCGCTAGCCGTAGGGATTTGACTAATGATGGGGGCGTCGTTTTCTTGGCCGAGACGCACACGAATAACATCGCCAACACTGAGTAACTCGCTAATGCTCTCGGGGTTAGCTTGGCGTTTATTTTCGTTTATATAAAGACGCAGTGGGTTTTTGTTACTGTCCCAGATAAATTCGACGGTATTGCCATTAGCAAAAAGAATTTCTACACGGTCTTCTTCGGGGAGAGGGTCGTCGATAATAGGCTCTTCTATTACACCATTTACCACGCCTTCTATGTCATCTTCTATGACACCTTCTATTACACTTTCTACGGCATCTTCTATAACGACTTCTGGATTATTTATAGATAAGTCGAGGCTAGGAAATTCAGCAATAGGTTTATTGATGCCGGTAATAACAACAGGAACCAATTGATGAATGGTTCTGATTTTTCTCAATGAGGATAGCCAGTTTTCTTTATTCGCTATTTCATCGTCGCTGACTTCAAGTTGTTTTTCTGGGCCGCGATATCCATGTCTAGCATCGTAGGCATTTAACCCTTTGACCACTGCGCGTTGTGCGCTTCTTTGTTGTTCAGCCTTTATTGTCGTGCGGACAATATAGCCGTCAGTATAGGCAGCGCGTCCCAACTTCTCGATTGCAATTGCTCTCGCTATTTCTGCGGCATAGCCAGCATCTAAAGCGAGTTGCTGGCTGTGATATCGGGCCGTAACTGGCTGACTCGTGGCTTCGAGCCATTCTTGTTGGTTGATATAGGCCAGCTTAAGCATGCGACCTAATATCCAATCACGCCGAATTCTTGCGCGCGTAGGATTATTAATGGGGTTGTTAGTTGATGGCCCTTTAGGTAGACCGGCAATCATGGCCAGTTGAGATAAGTTCAGTGTCTCAATAGGTTTGCCGTAGTAAACGCCAGCAGCGGCTTGGATGCCATAGGCGCGTTTACCGAAATACATTTTATTTACATAGAGTTCAAGTATGTCTTTTTTGCTAAGCGTTCTTTCAATTTGTAAGGCTAGGAATATTTCATTGAACTTGCGTAAAAAGGTTTGTTCGCTACTGAGAAAGAAATTACGTGCAACCTGCATGGTCAGAGTGCTACCACCACTTTGAATTCTGCCGCTAGAAAATAGTTGTGATGTTGCTCTTAAGAGGCCGGCAAAATCGACGCCATGATGTTGCAAGAAACGATCGTCTTCAGCGGATAGTAAGGCATTAATAAAATGGTCGGGTACGGCCTTCATTTTGATGGGTGTTCTTAGCTTTTCTCCGAACTCGCCAATTAATTCACCGTTTTGTGAATAGATTCTCAGTGGCACTTGCAGTTTTGCCTCGCGGAGTACATCCACGGGCGGTAACTTTGGGCTAAGGTATAAAAAGGTTGCGCAAATGATGAGCACAGCTGCGAGCCCGCTAAGTAAAAGCAATGTAAAAATTTTAGTGAGTAAAGAATGAGGACGATGCATTTTTTTTCAGTTTCATGTGAGTATTTGGAATCTACTGCGCAAGCATAGCGAAAAAGCAGCAGCGAAAGGTGGTAATTTTCTAATAAGGACAAAATATAGACTACCCTTTGGCCAATAACTCAGAGAACGCGTGATGGTCGTTATGCGCTTGAATGGACAGCTTGAGATTAGATGGTGACATTGTCGAAAAATTGCTGTCTATGATCAGTTGAGAGTTCTGAGCAATCAATACAGAAATGTAATCAACGAAAATTAAATAAGCGCTGTTTTTGGCGGCGTTAAATCAAAAGTGTTAATTAGGAATGCTATGAGATGCTAGGGCTTGCTAAAAAGAAAAAACCTATCGTATTAGGATTGGATATCAGCTCATCGTCGGCCAAGTTGCTTGAGTTGAGTCATTCGGGAGGTCGATTTTGTGTAGAGTCTTATGCGGTGGCGTCCCTGCCACCCAATGCGGTTATCGAAAAAAATGTTACCGATCCTGAAGGTGTCGCCGATGCCTTACGCCAAGTTATTTATCAGTCGAAGACTAAGCAAAAAAATGCGGCTGTTGCTGTTGCTGGTTCTGCCGTCATTACTAAAGTCATTACGATGGACGCTGATTTAAATGACGATGCAATGGAAGCGCAAATTATGGCAGAAGCCGATCAATATATTCCCTACCCATTAGATGAAGTCGCTATTGATTTTGAAGTGCAGGAGATTTCTGAAACAGATCCTAGTGCCTGCAATGTGTTACTTGCGGCTTGTCGTAAAGAAAATGTTGATTTGCGAGTTGATGCTTTAGAGCTTGCAGAGCTTGAAGCAAAAGTTGTCGATGTTGAAGCCTATGATATGGAGCGCGCTTTTGATCAGATAGCTGAATCGATTGGTTGTAGTCAGGGTGAGACAATAGCGATTGTCGACATTGGCGCAACCATGACAACCTTGAGCGTGCTCACCGATGGCCGAACTGTTTATACCCGTGAGCAGTTGTTCGGAGGCAAACAACTCACTGAAGAAATTCAGCGTCGTTATGGCATGTCAGAAGAAGAAGCCGGTTTAGCTAAAAAAGAAGGCGGCTTACCCGATGATTATGAACAAGAAGTGTTAGCGCCATTTGAAGAGGCGGTATTACAACAAGTTTCACGCTCGTTACAGTTTTTCTTTTCTTCCAGTCAATTTGATGCCGTCGACCATATTGTTTTAGCTGGCGGTGTTGCGGCAATGCAAGGACTAGCAGCATTAGTTGAAGAGAAATTAGGGACGCCTGCTTCAGTTGCTAATCCTTTTATTGATATGAATATTTCATCCAAGGTCGATGCCGAGGCGCTGAGTAATGATGCGCCTTCGTTAATGATTGCCTGCGGTTTGGCTATGAGGAGTTTTGATTAATGGCCAGAATTAATTTACTGCCATGGCGTGAAGCCAGACGAGAGCAGCTTAAACAAGAGTTCTTAGGTAATTTGGGATCTGTTGTTATTGGTGCCGGACTATTAATAGGCATAGCATATTTTTTTATGAGTAGTGCAATAGAAGCTCAGCATTCTCGCAATGCTTATATGCAAAAAAATATTGATTCTTTGAATGAAGAAGTACAAGAAATTGATGCGCTAAAGTCTCGACGCGAACAGTTAATTGATCGCATGAATATCATTCAGGGCTTGCAGGGTAATCGTCCCGTTATAGTGCGTATCTTTGATCAGTTTGTGCGGACATTACCTGATGGTGTTTATTATCAGCGGTTATTGCGAGAACAGCAGCGACTAACTATTGATGGCACTGCGGAGTCGAATAATCGCGTCTCTAACCTAATGCGAAGGCTTGATGGCTCTGACTGGTTTTCCGATCCTAATTTAACGGCAGTTGTGGCGAACCCTGCATTCGGTGAGCAAGCTAATAATTTTAGTTTGGCAGTAACACTGTCGACAAGTGCTACATCATCAATTGCTGACGCAGAGGAATAGCGGGCATGTCATTAACACAAACATTGTCAGAAAAATTTTCCACATGGCGCGAAGCGGTTTCTGAGGTTGAAGTCGATCAGCTTGATTGGGAAAACCCCGGATCATGGCCGAGTGTCGTTAAGGTATTTATTCTCGTCGCCGTTTTTGTAGTGTGTTTATTGTTGGGGTATAGCTTTTTTACAAAATCGCAAGTTGAGCTGCTCAATACCTCACAAGCAAAAGAAGAATTACTCAAGGTTGAGTTTAAGCAGAAAGCGTTTGAGGCTGCCAATCTCGATTCCTTGCGTAAGCAAATGGAAGAAATGCAGCAAATATTTGGTGCTCTAGTCAGTCAGCTGCCTTCGGATACTGAAGTGCCCGGTCTGCTAGAAGATATTACAGCTACTGGTGTTGATAATGGTTTGGAGTTTCAGAGTATTGAATTGCAATCTGAGCTGGCGCAAGAGTTTTATATTGAATTGCCTATAGATATTGATGTGACGGGTTCGTATCACGATTTAGGTGCATTCGTTAGTGGCATTTCTGGCTTGCCTAGAATCGTTACCTTGCATGATTTTGAGATTTTACCAATAGAAGATCGACCTGGTGTAATGGCAATGAAGATTCTCGCAAAGACTTACCGTTATAAAGATGAGGGTGAGCAATGAATATGAATTCACGTCCGTTATATTTACTAGTATTGATTTTTTTATTGTCGAGTTGTTCTTCGCCAGAATATACAGACCTCGATGATTTTATGGCGCAGGTTCGAACTGAGCCGCAGGGTGTTATTGCCCCGATTCCTATTTTCAAAACATACCAAGCCTTTCGTTACAACGCGGCGGCTATGCGTTCGCCTTTTGAAGTGCCTGTGAAAATTCGTGAAATCGCTAATTTGTCGATGTCGAGTGATGTTAAGCCCAATAAAAATCGCGCCAAAGAATTATTAGAAAATTTTAATATCGAAGCAATTTCAATGGTTGGAACTTTGGAGCGCCGCGGAATTGTTTGGGCGTTAGTTGATGATGGTAAAGGTTCTATTCACCAAGTGTTAGGTGGTAATTATCTTGGAAAAAATCATGGTCGTATCGTTGATATACGACACGACTCAATGGCATTAATAGAAATTATTGCTAATGGACCTGACTCTTGGATAGAGCGACCCAGAACATTGAAATTGAAGGAAGATAGCTAATGCTTTTCAAACATTTAATTATGAAGGCGAGTACGATGACAAACCATTCTGGATGGGACTTTATGCGAAGCGCAACATTACCTTTAACGCTACTTAGGTTGGTTAAGCTGAGTAAATTGACGGCCACTAGTGCGATTGCTTTTTTGTTTACGGCATTTTTATATGCTGCTGAGTTGCAGGATATAAGTTTTAATTCCGTACCGGGTGGGAAATTTCAAATTAAGATGGAGTTTGATGAAACTCCTCCTGAGCCTGCGGCCTATAATATTGAAAAGCCCGCGCGTATTGCGCTTGATTTACCGGGTGTACAGAGCTCGTTGGCACAAAAAAAATATACTTTATCTTATGGTAATGCTCAGAGTGTTGTTGTTTTAGAAACGCCGGATAGGACACGCGTAGTTATTAACTTGGTTGAGTTGTCGCCATATGCGACAACGATTGATGGCAACTCATTATTAATTGAAGTAGGTAATGCTGAGGTGTTAGACACTTATAAAGATGCTGATCCTGCAATTGGTCAACAAGTACTTGAGCAGGATAATTATGCTGTTGGTATTACGCATATCGATTTTCAGCGTGGTGAGTCCGGTGAGGGTAATGTCGTTATCGAATTATCGGATGATCAAGTCGAGGTGGATGTTCGCTTTGAGGGTCAAAAAATTCGCATAGAATTATCGGATGCATCTGTGCCTAGTCAGTTACAACGTCATTATGATGTTACTGATTTTGCAACACCTGTGAGTGCCTTTGATGTTGAACAAGAAGGTTCAGATACAAGCATTATGATTGAGCCACAGGGTGAGTATGATTACTTGGCCTACCAAACGGATAATGTTTATGTCTTAAGTGTTCGTCCACTGACTTCGCAAGAAGTTGAAGAGCAAAAAAGAGCCTTTGCCTACGTTGGCGAAAAATTATCACTGAATTTTCAGGATATTAAAGTTCGCTCTGTGTTGCAGTTAATTGCTGATTTTACTGAGTTGAATTTAGTTACAAGTGACTCGGTTGATGGCAGCATTACATTGCGCTTGCAAGATGTCCCATGGGATCAAGCGTTAGAATTAATATTGAAAACTAAGGGGCTTGATAAGCGCCAAGTCGGTAATGTATTGATGGTTGCTCCTGCTGCGGAAATTGCTGAGCGCGAGCGTCAAGAAATTGAAACTATAAAACAGTTGCAAGAGTTAGCGCCTTTGCAAACGGAGTTTATTCGTATTCGCTATGCCAGTGCGCGAGAGCTGTTTAAATTGTTTGAAAATGATGATGCGGAAGAGGGTGAAGATGGCGGAGCAGGTTCCACGGGCAGTATTTTATCGCCGCGCGGTAGAGTGGTTGTTGATGAGCGAACGAATGCGCTGTTAATTACCGATACCGCCGATAAGATTGAAGAGTTTCGTCGTCTGATTGCTAATATTGATGTGCCGCTAAGGCAGGTGCTTGTTGAGGCCAGAATTGTAGTGGCAACCGATAATTTCGACCAACAGGTCGGTGTTCAGTGGGGTGGTGGTGCAGCCCAGCAAGGCACGGGTGATCGCTTTGGTGTGGCGGGTAGTCTCGACTCGTTATTAAATGAGGTTGGCGCTGATGATGATGAGCTGACCAGTATTTTCGATTTTGTAAACGGTAACGGATCGATTCAATTTCCAGATGCTAATTTTGTCGACTTAGGGATAAGTGATTCGATTGGTCAGCCTCAATCTATTGCGGTTGGTTTTTTAAGCGATAACTTTGCGTTAAATGCTGAGTTAAGTGCCATTGCAGCAGAAGGGCGAGGCGAGGTCGTTTCTCAGCCACGAGTGATTACGGGTGATAAGCAAGAAGCTGAAATAAAAACGGGTGAAGAAATTCCCTACGTTGAATCATCAGCTAGTGGTCGTTCAACGATTAAGTTTAGAGAGGCTGTTTTAAGTTTAAAAGTGACGCCAAGTATTACCCCAGATAATCGATTAATTCTTGATTTGGTTATTACGCAAGATTCGCGAAGTGAAGACTTTGTCTTTGGTGAAAATAATTCACAGGTTCCCATTATTCTGAAAAATGAAATACGTACTCAGGCCCTAGTCGATAATGGTAAAACGATTGTGTTAGGTGGCGTGTTCCGCGAGAGTGAGTTGTATCAGGAAACGAAAGTGCCTTTATTGGGTGATTTACCGGTACTCGGACATTTGTTTAAACGTACGATTGTTGGCAATGAGAAAAATGAATTGTTGATCTTTATTACGCCAAGAATCTTGACGGATCGTGTGCTGGACTAACTATCTGTGTTAGGTGGCTCTTTAATACTATTATGCGCAATTTAAATGCCGTTTAGTTCTGTTTTAATACCATGTAGTGCCATTATAGTGCCATTGTAGTGGCATTGTAGTACCGTTACTTTTATTGCTGTGATATAAATGGATGAGATCAAGCCCATCCACTTTTAATAATGAATTAGTATGAAATCGCTTAAAAAAGTTTTTTTAATTGGCCCCATGGGGGCTGGAAAAACAACCATCGGTCGCCATTTGGCGACCGTGTTGTCTCTGCCTTTTATTGATACTGATCATGAAATTGAAGAGCGTTGTGGGGCCGATATTCCTTGGATCTTTGATGTAGAAGGTGAAGAAGGATTTCGTCTTAGAGAGCACAAAGTGTTACATGATATTTGTGAGTCGGCGCCAGCAGTGATTGCGACTGGTGGCGGCATCATTATGCGTGGAGATAATCGGGCTCTTCTTAAAGAGCATGGTGTGGCGGTTTATTTGCATGCAACGGTTAATCAGCAGCTGTCTCGTACGGGTAAGGATCGATCTCGGCCATTACTGAATAAAGGTGACCCTAAAGCGGTGTTAACCGATTTAATGACGATGAGAGACCCTTTGTACAAGGAGGTTGCGAAAGTCGTTTTTCCTACTGATAATAAGAATCCTCGCTCTACTGCCGGTGATATTGCCAAGGCAGTTATGAGTATTATTGAAGCTGAATAACTAAAATCGTTAGTATCTCCCTGTTAATTTTGCCTCTACTCTATTCGTAAACTGCCTGGTTTGCGATCGTCAGTTGATTGATCTTTGATCATCTGTAGCGCGTATTAATACGCGCATATCATGAATGGGCCTAGGGCTAATTTGTGTTAAAATCCCTCGGAAATTTGCGGCTTGTTATAGGACTAGTTATAAGACTAGAAGTACGGCATAAGGTCGTAAAGGTTTTGGCTGCTAGGGTCTTGATTCAGCTCACTTAAACCAATGATGAACCCTTCTTTAAACGATCTTAACGACTTTTAAGCGACAGACGCACAATTTATGACATCAGATACTATCTATCTTAACGTTGACTTAGGGGAGCGTAGCTACCCCATTATTATAGGCTCAGGTCTCTTATCTGATGCGGCCTTGTTGCAGCAGCATATTGGCGATGGTCAGGTGCTGGTTGTTTCTAATGAGACGATTGCGCCGCTTTATTTGGATGCATTGCTAAATAATACCGGAGCAAAAGACACTATCACGCTGCCTGATGGTGAGCAGTTCAAACAGATGGCCACCATTGAGACCATTTTTGATCGCTTGATGGAAAAGAGGCATAACCGCTCGACGACTCTGGTTGCCCTAGGTGGTGGAGTGGTTGGCGATATGAC
>JABIQF010000101.1 GCA_018668095.1 Cellvibrionales bacterium | reverse complement strand
TATTTTAGCGCTTGCCGAGCAAACTAAAACCTCTCGCGTTATGGTCAACCAACCGCAAGCACCATCCAATAGCGGTAATTTATGGAACGGCATGCGCCAAACGTTTTCATTAGGTTGCGGCACCTGGGGTAACAACTCAACCAATGAGAACATTTACTGGCGGCACCTTGTCAATATCACATGGGTTTCGAAGCCGCTTATTAAAGCCAAAACTCTACCCACTGATGCAGTGTTATTTGCTGACGTAATTGAAAAACTGGAATAGCCAGCACTGCCTAGCGCTCAGCAATATTTTAATGGCAACGTGAACGACAAAAAAAATTTACCACAAAGAACATAGACCACAAAGAGATTTAAAGACTTATGAATTTCAATTTAACCAGCGAGCAACTTGCTTTTCAATCAGCAGCACGAGATTTTTCTCAAGGCGAACTAACGCCCCATGCTGCAAAATGGGATGCAGAAAAAATATTTCCTGTTAAACAAATTAAGGCCGCTGGTGAAATGGGCTTTTGTGGCATGTATGCTCCAGAAGCTTGGGGCGGCTTAGGCTTAAGCCGACTCGATGCCACACTGATTCTAGAAGAGCTCGCCCGCGGCTGCACCTCTACCGCCGCATTTATCTCTATTCAAAATATGGCCACATGGATGCTCTGCAAATGGGGCACAGAAGCGCTTTGTGAAGAGTGGGCTAACGGCTTGACTAGCGGGCAGAAACTCGCGTCCTACTGCCTTACAGAGCCTAACGCAGGCAGTGATGCTGCATCACTGCGCTCTCGTGCCAAATTAGAGGGCAACCACTATATTGTAAACGGCTCCAAAATGTTTATTAGCGGAGCCGGCAGTACCGATATGTTAGTGACCATGGTAAGAACAGGCACCTTTGAAGAAGGCGCCAAAGGCATTAGCGCCCTAGCAATACCCGCTAACCTTGAGGGCATCAGCTACGGTAAAAATGAAGAAAAAATGGGCTGGAATAGTCAGCCAACTCGCGCCATTACTTTTGAAAATGTCCGCGTGCCCGCACACCATCTTCTTGGCCGTGAAGGCGAAGGCTTTAAGCTGGCAATGGCGGGCCTTGATGGTGGACGCATTAATATAGCCGCCTGCTCATTGGGTGCAGCACAGGCCACACTGAATTTGTCGCAGCAATATATGAATGATCGACAGCAATTTAATCGTCCCATAAGTAGCTTCCAAGCGCTGCAATTTAAACTCGCCGATATGGCAACCGAACTTGTAGCCGCAAGACAAATGGTGCGTTTGGCCGCCTGTAAAATTGATGAAAACCATCCCGAAAAAACCACTTACTGCGCTATGGCAAAACGCTTTACCACCGATGTCGGCTTTAATGTTTGTAATGAAGCCCTGCAATTACACGGTGGCTATGGTTATTTAAAAGAATTCCCTATTGAACGCTACCAACGTGACGCAAGAGTCCATCAAATATTAGAAGGCACCAATGAAATTATGCGCGTGCTCATTGCGCGTCGATTATTAGCCGATGAAGGTACGGAGAAAATACAATGAGTAAAGCCTCACATCCCGCTTTAAATTTAGAGCATCAAGGTCACACCGCCCTACTTACTTTAAATAATCCACCGGCGCATACGTGGACACCCGAAAGCTTAGATGCCTTAGCCACTATTATTGGCGAGCTCAATGCAGACAAAAATAATTACGCCTTAATTATTACTGGCAGCGGTCAAAAATTCTTCTCTGCGGGTGCCGACCTTAACCAGTTTAATCATAGCGATAACGCTAAGTGTGAACGCTTTAGCCATGCCTTTGCCAATGCCTTTACGACATTAGCAAACTACCAAGGCGTTTCTATTGCCGCCATTAACGGTTTTGCAATGGGCGGCGGTTTAGAAACTGCTCTCGCCTGTGATATTCGGATTGCCGAACCGCATGCACAAATGGCGCTACCTGAATGCAGTGTTGGCTTACTGCCCTGCGGCTTAGGCACACAACACTTGGGATTATTAGTGGGTGAGCAATGGGCTAAGCGGATGATATTGTTGGGTGAACGATTAACCGCCGAGCAAGCACTATCCATTGGTTTAATCAGTGAAATAGTTGCCGCTGGTACCGTCATTGAAACTGCGCAAGCACTTGCAGCCAAAACAGCAAAACAAAGTCCCTTAGCCGTGCGTTATTGTAAAGAACTGATTATGTCATCACGTGACAAACCGCTTAACCAAGCCATTAGCGAAGAGTGCGAAAAGTTTGCATTACTATGGGGTACTGATGATCAAAAAGAAGGTGTTTCTGCCTTTATAGAAAAACGAAAACCGGAATGGAAAAACCAATAATGTCTACCGAAAATAACGCAGCGGCAACAACTGAAGACCCAGTTATTTTTAAAGAAATTGCCACCAGCAATGGCCGTATTATTGGGCATATTATTCTTAATACGCCAGCCAAACTGAATGCGTTAACCTTAGAGATGGTCGATCTAATGTTATTGCAACTCACACAATGGCAGTATGATGACAACCTCGTTTTAGTACTCATATCTGGCAGCGGCGATAAAGCCTTTTGTGCAGGCGGTGATGTACAAGCGCTGTATCAAGCCGCAATAACAATTAATAACGACAGCTCATCAGCGACCGAAGAACACGGCGATGAAATAGCCGCACACTTCTTTGAACGCGAATACCGCTTAGATTATTTACTTCACGTATACAGCAAACCCATTATTGCTTGGGGCCATGGTTTTATTATGGGCGGCGGCCTAGGCATATTTGCGGGCTGCAAGCACCGAGTTGTTACCGAAAAAACCCGTTTAGCCATGCCAGAAGTGAGTATTGGTTTATACCCCGATGTAGGCGGCAGTTATTTTTTAAATAAAATGCCGGGTAAAACAGGCCTATTTTTAGCTTTAACAAGCGCATCACTAAATGCGGTCGATAGCTGCTATGTAGGCCTTGCAGACTACACCATTGAACATGCACAACTTAACGAAAGCATCCAGCGGCTTATAGCAATTGAATGGCAAACAAGCCCAGAAGCAAATAACATTTTAATTCAATTAGCCTTAGACAGCTTTGCAAAAGAATCACTTTCCGCAATGCCTGCAGGGCAAATAGAGCCGCATTCTGACACTATAAATCAGCTCTGCAATCGCCAAAACCTTAGTGATATTGTTAGTGCTATTAGCAACCTTAAAACAGATGATATATGGCTAACAAAAGCGCAAGCCAACTTAGCGAACGCCTCACCCTTTAGCTTAGCCATTACGGCAAAGCAATTAAAAGAGACCGAACAAAAAAGCTTAAAAGCCGTTTTTAATAAAGAATTAATTTTATCGCGCAACTTGGCAAGGCACAGTGAATTTATTGAAGGCGTTAGAGCCTTATTAATCGACAAAGACAAACAACCCCAATGGCAGTTTAAATCTATCGAAGATATTCCCATAGACTTTGTCGATAGCTTCTTTATTTCACCATGGCAGAAAAATCCACTCGCAAATTTATAGGTTAGCGCAATGACAGCAATCGCATTTATTGGCTTAGGCAATATGGGTAGCCCAATGGCTATCAACTTAGTTAAAGCACAGCATCAAGTCACCGTATTTGACTTAATGCCCGACGCATTAGAAACCCTACGCTTAGCAGGAGCCAGCGTTGCAGCCTCTGCAGCCGAAGCCGTAAAAGGCGCCGAAGTAGTCATTACCATGCTACCCGCTGGCAAACATGTTATTGGCGTTTACTTGGGGAGCAATCAACAAGCGGGCATTCTTGATTTACTCGATAAAAACACCTTATTAATAGATTCAAGCACCATTGATGTCGCATCAGTAAATGCAGTCGCCACAGCCGCAAAAGAAAAAGGCTTGAGCATGATAGACGCACCCGTGTCTGGCGGCGTTGCAGCCGCCACAGCGGGCACGCTAACATTTATGTGTGGTGGCAGCAGTGACGCCTTTGATCGCGCCCAAGCTATATTATCGGCCATGGGTAAGCAATTATTTTTAGCGGGAGATCACGGCGCTGGGCAAATAGCCAAAATGTGCAATAACATGTTGTTAGCCATTCAAATGGCAGGCACAGCCGAGGCATTACAAATGGGCGTTAATAACGGACTTGATCCATCGGTCTTATCTGAAATCATGTTAAAGAGTTCGGGCCGAAATTGGTCACTAGAAGTGTATAACCCCTACCCTGGCGTAATGAAAACCGCACCCGCCTCTAATGATTATAAGCCCGGCTTTATGGTCGATTTAATGGCAAAAGATTTAGGCTTAGCAATGGACAATGCAGCCAACAGTAAAAGCAGCACACCCTTAGGTTTACTGGCACAGAGTTTGTATTTACAAAAACAAGCAATGGGTGATGGTAAAAAGGATTTTTCGAGCGTTATTGAATTAATGAAAGCTTAACTTAAACAGTAAAAAAGCGGCCTAATAATTTAGGTCGCTTTTTCTAAAAACATAACAGTTTACTCAGCTTAAAAAATGAATACTGACTAACGCCACTATTTAAGCGGCATCAGGTTAAGCGGCATCAGGGCTTTCAGAAGAATCTATAGTGTTATTATCAACAGACTGATGAGTTTCCTTAGCCGCTTCAGCATTTTCGTCTCTAGTATGTTTTTCTTTTCGGCTATCGACGGCTAACGTTAAATAACCAATAATATCGGAGACAGATGTAAACTGCTCTACCTCATCATCTGTTATCTCAATGTCATAGGCATCTTCTAAATCCATTGCTATGGATAACTTTTCTAAAGAATCAACACTAATATCATCGAGTAACATATCGGAAGAAACACTTTTAATTTTGACTTGTGGGCTTTCAAGGATTAAACGCGAGACCACTTGCTCATAATCATTATCAGTATGTGTATTCATAGTGCTATGCCCATTAAATAGTTATTTATCATCGTTTTATTAAACCTTTCCCTTTTTCATTACTCGCTTCATTTTTAGCTTCATTTTTTCTTTATACACTCGCTGACCATAGAGAAAAAACCAATATCGCTAATAGATAGAGGTCTCAGCTTGACAATCAGAGGACCTAAAGTCCATGGTGTTTGGGGCCATATGGCTTAGCATTTTAAGACAGCGTTAAACGCTAAAAGTTAATTTTTTAGTTGGTTTTTGAAATAATAAAACAGCTTTTAACGCAGCTTAGTTATAGCCTTTGATAAAACTATTATTTTCATCGGAGTCGCCTTCATGCTTATAAAACCAATGGGAGGATGAGGCTGAACAAGCGTTTACGTAGAGCTCTCTTGCATAGGGCTTAGCGGCGACTTTTAACCAACGAAACGACGGAGATTTAACGCTTTTAGCCTCATCGCTTGGCTTTGTGCTCAACAATTCCTTTGTCGCTCTTAATGTAGGGGCTGCGCTAGAAGCAGACCTAGAAACTTTTTCTTTTTCTGATAATTTCATAATCGATGACCGAGCTTACGCCAAGGTGAATTGTCATTTTTAATCAGTGCTTTCTATTGAGACACCTTTATGGACAACAATCCCAGCCAAAAAATTTGTTAGTTATTTACGAGAAAATGTTTATCTAATCCATAATCAACGTATCGACTTACGATAAGTAAAAGCAAATAAATGCTTATAAAGACTCATTAGATAGTGATGTATTAAGGAAGGTTATTTAAAAAATTCAGTAAAATCAGCTGCATCAATGGGATGCTGTAATGCCAGCATTAACAAAACCCTCGCTTTTTGCGGTGATAAATCATTCGCGAAAATAGCACCCGCTTCTTTTAAATCTTGACCGCCGCCCTCAAAGCCATAAATGGCTTGAACACGACCGTTAGGCACGCGAGTTGAAACAACCACACTCACTCCTGCCGCTATGGCGCCTTTAACCGCGTCAAATAAAGCTGGGTTAATATTGCCCGCACCCACAGTAGCAATCACTATACCTTTTGCACCCGCATTAACCGCAGCTGTTAGCAGCGCGCCATCGGCACCGGCATACATGGCAATAATATCAACACGCTGTAAAGTGGCGTTTAATGCTATCGATTTTTTTGAAGTAGGCTGTCGATAGAAACTGACAGCGTCATGATCAACGCGCCCTAAAAAGCCAACGTCACCCGACTGAAAACTTTCAACATCGGTGGTATGGGTTTTACGCACATCACGAGCAGCATTAAT
>JABIQF010000272.1 GCA_018668095.1 Cellvibrionales bacterium | reverse complement strand
AGCTGAATGCCAGTTTGCAAGATTTATTCCCGAAAGTCTTTGGCGGTGGTACTGCTTATTTAGAAATGACTGGCGACGATTTATTAGATACGGGCATTGCAATAATGGCGCGGCCACCGGGTAAGCGAAACAGCACTATCCATTTACTATCGGGTGGTGAAAAAGCATTAACGGCAATCGCCTTAGTATTTTCGATATTCCAGCTGAATCCAGCACCGTTCTGTATGCTCGATGAGGTTGATGCACCATTAGATGATGCGAATACCACGCGCTATGCTCGCTTAATTAAAGAGATGTCTGATCGTGTTCAATTTATATTTATCACTCACAATAAGATCACCATGGAAATGGCAGATCACTTAATGGGTGCCACTATGCATGAGCCAGGTTGCTCGCGCTTAGTGAGTGTTGATATTGATGAAGCTGTAGCATTAGCGACAGCTTAAATTGTTTATTTTAAAAACTGAAATCTTGAAACAGCCTAGAGGCCTTTAGACGTTATGGATTGGTTAACTGAAATCGGTGTAAGAGAGTGGTTAATTGGAGCTGGCTTATTATTAGTGCTGGCTGTACTGGTTGACGGCTTTAGACGTATGCGCGCAGAGCGCAGTGGTGGCATAAAAATGTCACTGGGTATGGGCGGTGGTTTTGTTGATGATGGCTCACCTGTCGATTCTCCAGAACTACCCAATGGTGGTGCTCGCGTTATTGTTCGTACCGATCCAATTATCAGTGACCAAGGCCCTGATGATTTATTTTATGAAGAAGATGCCTCTGAAGGCTATATAGAAGATAACGAAGAACATACCGCTCGCGCCGCTCGTCAGGCAGCATATACCGAGCGTGAAATTGTCGTTATGCATGTTAGAGCCAATGCAGATGATGGATTTAATGGCAGTGACTTGCTGCAAATCCTTCTTGCTTGCGATATGCGCTACGGTGAAAAAGATATTTTACATCGGCATGAAAAGGCTGAAGGAAAAGGGTGCTTACAATTTAGTGTTGCGAATATGCTTGAGCCCGGCACCTTTAACTTAGAAGACATTAATTCATTCCGCACACCTGGCGTTACTTTCTTTATGACGCTTCCAGGGCCTGAAGATGCAATGCAAGCATTCGATTGCATGATAGAGACTGCTAACTGCTTAGTTAAAAACTTGGATGCACGACTTTTAGATGAAGAGCATTCAACCGCTACATTGCAAGTGATCAACCATTATCGTGATCGTGTTAAGCAGTTTAATCAAAAAATGAATAGCGCTTTAGATAGCCGTACAGAAACGGTTTAGCGTTTTATATTGACACAAATTAGCTTTCAATTTTGATGACTGTCATCACTATGGCAAAAATAAACGCTCATAAACTTGCCATTCACTTTCTGACACATTAATTAAGCAATGACATCATCTAAAACCATTCAGCAGCTTTTAAGCTATCCTCTTGTCAGCACTGACGAGGGCTTTCAGCATAATGCTAGCGAGCGTCATGCCGTATTAGCGCAGCTTATTAATGAGCATAACCATCACTACTACGTACTCGATGATCCGATTCTGCCCGATGCCGATTACGATCAGCTTTTTCGTCAACTTGTCGACTTAGAAGCTGCCATTCCTGAACTATTAACCGATGATTCTCCTTCACGACGTGTAGGCGCGGCTCCGCTGGCTCGCTTTGACTCTATTGAGCATAAGCTACCCATGCTATCGCTCGATAATGCCTTTAATGCCGAAGAACTAAAAGCGTTTGATCAGCGCCTCAAAGTTCGACTACGCGATGATAACGAAAGTGCTGATGCCGTTATCGATTATGTCTGTGAGCCTAAATTAGACGGTGTTGCGGTTAGTATCACTTATGAGAACGGCATACTTGTAAGGGCAGCAACACGAGGTGACGGCGCAACCGGTGAAGATATTACCGAGAACGTGCGTACGATTAATACCGTACCTCTAAAGCTGCGTGGCTCTGGTTATCCCGCCGTGCTTGAAGTGCGTGGTGAAATTTATATTTCTAGCGCCGACTTTGAACAGTTGAATGCGCGAGCAGCTGCAAAAGATGAAAAGCTATTTGTTAATCCTCGCAATGCTGCTGCAGGAAGCTTACGTCAATTAGATCCAAAAATAACGGCGCAGCGGCCGCTCACCATGTGCGTTTATTCTACGGGTTATATTGATTATCAATCAGCGCCACGTCCCGTTAAAAACAAAATATTGAATAGCCAAATTGCTGACACCCATTATGAAACTATTCAGCAACTCGCCGAGTGGGGCTTTTATACCAACGCCGAAGTCAAACGATTAGCCAATATAGAGCAAGCGATTGAGTATTGTTCAGTACTCGCCGAAAAGCGTCCGTCGTTAAGTTATGAAATTGATGGCATTGTATTTAAAGTCGATTCATTTTTATTACAAGCTGAGCTTGGTTTTGTCTCGCGAGCACCACGTTGGGCAATAGCCTACAAATTTCCGGCAGAAGAAGCTATTACGCAATTAAATGGTGTTGAATGGCAAGTTGGCCGAACCGGCGCATTAACACCGGTCGCAAAACTAGAGCCAGTCTTTGTAGGCGGAGTAACAGTGAGTAATGCGACACTGCATAACGTTGACGAAATTAGTCGCTTAGATATACGGATATCGGATACTGTTGTTGTTAGGCGAGCAGGGGATGTTATCCCAAAAATCGCACGCGTTGTTCTTAGCGAGCGTAAGTCTGATGCAGAAATTATTGAGCCGCCAAACAGCTGCCCAGAATGTCAATCACCGGTCATACGGTTAGAGGATGAAGCTGTTACGCGCTGTACGGGTGGCTTGCTTTGTTCTGCTCAATTAAAAGAAGCGATTAAACATTTTGTATCTCGCAAGGCTATGGATGTTGATGGCTTAGGCGATAAGATTGTTGACCAACTGGTTGAAGAAAAGCTTATTGATACCGTTGCTGATCTATATTCCCTAGAGCTAGAAGTACTATCAGGCCTTGAGCGTCTAGCAGAAAAGTCGGCAAGCAACTTATTAGCTGCGTTAGAAACGAGTAAGTCTACGACCTTGGCTAAATTTATTTATGGTTTAGGTATTCGCGAAGTTGGTGAAACTACGGCAAAAAATTTAGCTAAGCATTTTGGTTCATTGCCCTCCATTATTGAAGCAGCTCGGAATTATAATTCTGAATATAAGAATGACGCGGGCGATAATATTGATGAGCTTGAGCTGAGTAAATCACAGGCTTTAATTAATGTTGATGATGTCGGTCCTATTGTTGCCAAACATATTCATGGATTTTTTAGTTCTGAGCGGAATATCGAGGTGGTTAATGCCTTGCAAAGTGCAGGCGTTCACTGGGTTGATTTTGATGTTAAGGCTGCGGATGAGTTGCCGCTGAATGGACAGACTTGGGTGTTAACGGGTAGTCTTGAGACTCTAACGCGCGATCAAGCGAAGGCGCACTTGGAGTCTTTGGGTGCTAAGGTTGCGGGGAGCGTTTCTAAAAAGACACACTGTGTTGTTGCTGGTCCTGGCGCGGGTTCGAAGCTTGCAAAGGCAGAAGGTCTTGGCGTTGAGGTTTTGGACGAGCAGAGCTCTATTGAACGGTTTTTAACGCCCTAGTCATCCTTTCTAAATAATATCCCCTTAAGAACATCAGCCCTGTT
>JABIQF010000136.1 GCA_018668095.1 Cellvibrionales bacterium | reverse complement strand
TTAAAGACCGCTTTGGTTTTACTTTGCAACGAGAACCGCAAACCATCTCATAGCTTTCATTTTTATTGACTAAGCGCGATACTTGAACAAGATACTTAAACAAGATACTTAAAAAAGCTACTTAAATTTTCGCTCTATACCTGTTTCGGCGAGTATTCGTGTTGAGATTTCTTCAATAGAGCAATCGGTAGTATCAATATACGGAATTTTAAAACGCTCAAACATCGTTAGCGCTTCTTGTACTTCTCTTTCACACTGCCGCGATGAAGCGTAACGGCTTCCGCTAAGCCGCTCACTTCGAATACTGGCTAAGCGATCGGGACCAATAGTTAACCCAAATAATCGATCTTTATAGTCAACCAATGCTTTTGGTAAACTCGCAGTCTCTAGATCTTCTTCAGTAATAGGAAAGTTGGCAGCGTATATACCAAACTGCAAAGCCAAATAAAGACAGCTCGGTGTCTTCCCTGAACGAGAAACACCAATCAAAATAACATCCGCCTCGTTATAACGGTTTACTCGGCCGCCATCATCATTATCTAAAGCAAAATGAACCGCCTCTATGCGACGATTATACTGGCTGCTTTGCGTGGCAATTTTTGGTCGACCAACAGTATAACTGCTCGGAGCGCCCAAGGCTTTTTCTAAGGGTGAAAGGAAAGTATTGATAACATCGACACAATAGCCGTTGGATGCCGTAATAATATTACGCAAGGTCTCACTGATGAGTGTGTCAAAAACAACTGGCGCTTGGCCATCACTTAGAGCCGCTGCATTAATTGTATCTGCCGCCGCTCGCGCCTTTTCTTCATTATCAACATAGGTGAATGAATGCCTCTCAAACTCAATTGATGGAAAATGAGAGAGAAGGCTTTCTCCCATAACCTCAGCAGTAATACCCGTACTGTCTGAAATAAAAAATGCTGTACGCTTCATTATTTATCCCTTTTCATCCAATTTTTATATCTTCTCAACCAATTTTTACATCATCTCAACCTAGAACATTCATGTGAATTTATACACGCGTCTTCTCATGAACTTTCACCGTCGATCAAACCCTAATTCAGCGTTAATTTAGCCCGCTTCAGCCGGCATGCACAAGAGGTAATGTGTATTCTTAAGGTTCAATCGATTATGCTACGCGACGGACGGTAACTACAACACATCACTGTATTTTCCATCTATTTATAATCCATATTAACCTAAGCTATTAACTTTGAGGCGACATTGAAGCATTCTTTGAGAATACCCTTTAAGACCTCCTTGAGGAGACATAGTAAGGCTGAATAACGCTTATTTATGAATAGAATTATTGATCAATAAGCGCTGCAGCTAATATATACGTTGCTTAAATAGTTTTATATTTCATCATTGAGAGGATATTGCATTGGCAGAGCAAGTACTTTGGTTTAATCAATTAGGCATGAATGACGTTGAACGAGTAGGTGGAAAGAACGCCTCTCTCGGAGAAATGATCAGCGGACTTGTTAATAAAGGTGTTCAGGTACCCAATGGCTTTGCGACTACCGCTGATGCCTATCGAGAATTTATTGCCCATCAAGGTCTTGATACGCGAATTAATGAAGCACTCGACAGCCTCAACGTTAACGATATCAAAGCGTTAACCACTACGGGTGCAAAAATACGCCAATGGATACTCGACACACCGTTCCCTGATGCCTTAGATAAAGCATTGGACGACGCGTTCAAACAACTACAGCAGGGCAATCAAGCGCTCAGTGTTGCTGTACGGTCTTCTGCAACAGCCGAAGACTTACCTGATGCTTCCTTCGCCGGTCAACAAGAAACCTTTTTAAATATAAAAGGCATTGATAATGTGCGTATCGCAATGAAAGAAGTGTTTGCATCATTGTTTAATGATCGTGCCATTTCTTATCGCGTCCACAAAGGTTTTGATCATAGTAGCGTAGCGCTAAGTGCAGGTATTCAACGTATGGTGCGCTCAGAAACGGGCAGTGCGGGCGTTATGTTTACGCTTGATACTGAATCAGGTTTTGATGGCGTAGTGTTTATTACCGGCTCTTATGGCTTAGGTGAAACAGTCGTACAAGGCTCTGTTAATCCGGATGAATTCTACGTTTCAAAGCGCGCAATGCAAAGCGGCCACCGTGCTATTTTACGTCGTAATATAGGTAGCAAAGCCATCAAAATGATTTATGGCGAAGATGCCTCAGCGGGACACTCAGTGAATACCGTTGAAGTCGACGAAGCTGATCGCCAGCAGTTCTGTATTGATGATGCCGAAGTTAAAGAACTTGCTAAGCAAGCCTTAATTATAGAAAACCATTATGGCCATCCCATGGATATTGAATGGGCAAAAGACGGTGATGATGGAAAAATTTATATTGTTCAGGCCCGCCCAGAAACAGTCAAGAGTCGTCAAACTGTCAATATGGTTGAGCGCTATCTTTTAGCAAGCCGCGCAGAAGTATTAGTCGAAGGGCGAAGTATTGGCCAACGCATTGGCGCAGGCCCTGTTCGCATAGTCGATAGCATTGATGATATGGATCAGGTTCAAGCGGGTGATGTTCTTGTTACCGATATGACAGATCCTGATTGGGAACCTGTGATGAAGCGCGCCTCAGCTATTGTCACTAATCGCGGTGGTCGTACCTGTCATGCCGCTATTATTGCGCGTGAACTGGGCATTCCCGCCGTTGTTGGCTGCATAGATGCCACCGAACAATTAGCCGCTGGTACAGATGTAACCGTGAGTTGTGCCGAAGGTGATACAGGATTTATTTACAAGGGCAAACTCGACTTCACAATTAAGCGCAGCGATGTTGCCAGCATGCCTGAAATACCGTTTAACATTATGCTTAACGTTGGCAATCCTGATAGGGCGTTTGCATTCCAAGCTTTACCCAATGATGGCGTAGGGCTAGCTCGTTTAGAATTTATCATAAATCGTATGATCGGCATTCATCCTAAAGCGCTGCTTAATTTCGACAACTTAGAACCCGGTTTAAAAAATGACATCGGCAAACGCATTGCCGGTTATAGCAGCCCGGTAAAATTTTATGAAGAAAAGTTAGTCGAAGGAATCGCTACCATTGCTGCTGCATTTGCGCCTAAGCGCGTTATCGTTAGAATGTCTGATTTTAAATCTAATGAATATGCGCACCTAGTAGGCGGGGCGAATTATGAGCCAGATGAAGAAAACCCAATGATTGGTTTTCGTGGAGCCTCACGCTATATTCATCCCGACTTCTTAGATTGTTTTGTACTTGAATGCCGCGCGCTTAAAAAAGTACGCGAAGAAATGGGCTTCGACAATGTTGAAATAATGATTCCATTTGTGCGAACCCCAGACGAAGCAAAGCAAGTGTGTGATTTACTCGCTCAAAATGGTTTAAAACGTGGCGAACACGGCCTTAAATTGATTATGATGTGTGAGTTACCGGCTAACGCGCTTATTGCTGAACAGTTTCTGCAATATTTTGATGGCTACTCTATAGGGTCTAACGATTTAACCCAGCTTACACTGGGACTCGACAGAGACTCAGCACTGGTAGCGCATTTATTCGATGAGCGAAACGATGCCGTTAAAGCACTGCTAAGCCAAGCAATTAAGACCTGTAAGGCACAGGGTAAGTATGTCGGTATTTGTGGTCAAGGCCCATCTGACCATCCAGATTTTGCACGCTGGCTAATGGAGCAGGGCATAGACAGTGTTTCACTAAACCCCGATAGCGTATTAGATACATGGCTGTTTTTAGCTGAAAATGATTAACGAGTGATTAAATGTCAAATAACATAATAAAACCGAATATTGTTTGGCCAACAGCATTATTGCTAAGCATCACAGCGCTTATCGCATTAATTGCTGTGCCTTGGTATCAAATAGCCGTTGGCTTTGAGTGGACACATTGGCTAGCGTTTTTACTATTTGCGGCGTCTAACGGTTTAGCTATTACGGCTGGCTACCATCGCCTTTGGGCGCATAATGCTTATAAAGCACACCCAGTGATGCGCTTCTTATTAGCATTGTTTGGAGCCGCTTCGTTTCAAAATAGTATTTTAGTGTGGTGCTCACAACATCGACGCCATCATCGGCATGTTGATGACAATGAAAAAGATCCTTATTCCGCCAATCTTGGTTTATGGTTTTCACATATCGGCTGGATGCTGAGAAAGTATGAGAATGGCGTCGATGATTTTAGTAATGCTAAAGATTTACAGCGCGATAAAATCGTTATGTGGCAACATAAATATTACTACTTCATAGCCTTAATTATGAATATTGCACCGCCTTTAATTTTAGGCGCAATCACCGGCCAGTATTTAGCTTATTTTTTATTAATGGGTGTTTTGCGATTAGTCTATTCTCACCACACCACTTTTTTTGTTAATTCACTGGCGCATTATTGGGGAAAAAAACCTTATAGTAATGAAAACAGCGCTCGCGATAATGGCTTTATTGCACTACTAACTTATGGTGAGGGCTACCATAACTACCATCATATTTTTCAAAATGATTACCGTAATGGCATTCGCTGGTTTCATTTCGACCCAACAAAATGGTTAATTAAAACCAGCTCCTGGCTAGGACTGAGTTCTGATCTGCGTGTGACGCCTCAATTTAAAATACGCCAAGCAATGGTGGCTAGACAATTAGAGATAGCACGAGAAAAACTGACAAACCCTACCTTTATTAACGCGATTAAAATGCGCTTAGGATCAATAGAATATATTCATTGGCGAACAGCGCTAGAAAAACAAATCGATCACGAGCATAAGCAGCTCACAGAATTACTCAACGAGTGGAAGACCATTCATTCACAGTGGGTTCTCGCAAAGCGAGAGCAGCTAGCAGAAGCCTCGCAAAGCATGCAAGCGTCTTTAGATTTACATAATTTAAAGCATCAGCTGAAAGCGCTAGAGTTTTCAATGAAGCAGCAATATCGACGAGTAAGCTATGTGAATGGTGTTTTAAGCTAAGGAAGTCGGGCGTGTAAAACCGATTAATGCAAAAGTACCTGTAAACTTAACAGCGATTTTTTCTACGCCATTTATATTGGTTTTAATCGTTGCAGACAATTCTACTTTCGCTTTGCCGCGCTCTTGATAACGACTTAAAAACGCATCCCATATAATGGGGTCGGAGTCGCTGCAAGTCGCAGTTATAGTGTTAACATCTACGGGAGCCAAATATTCAATTTCAGATTTAGAAATAACAATATTAGGCGCGCCCTCATTAAGCTTATACTGCAGGCATCGCAAATAGAAATAACCCCATCCTGCCATAACTGCTGCACAGTAAAGGCTTCCACCAAAAGCCGTTCCTTTATCGTTATCATTTAATTCAAGCGGCGCCGAAAGTGAAAGTGATTGACCATCATATTCGCTAACCTCAAGACCCATAGCGCGGCCAAGCGGTAAATGCCCTTCAACAAATTGATCTAGACGCGCCTTTAATTCGAGGTTATTAATCATGGAAGTTTAATCAGCGAAAGCTAATTTGAATTGCTTTTATCGGCAGGCACTTGAGTATCGAAATCGGGTAGTGATAGTTTCTCTTTACGATCACCTAAACCTTTTTGTTTACTGCGTATATCATTGTAGCTTTCACGCGTTTTTTCTTCAGCAAGGCTTAAATCATCAATAATCGTCGTTTTAATAAAGACCATTAAATTTTGCTTTCGAGTTGTTTTTGTATCGCTGCTAAAAAATCGGCCTAATAATGGGATATCACCCAACAGTGGAACTTTAGTTTGGTTTCTTGTCGTTCGGTCTTCTATTAAGCCACCGAGTACCAAAATAGTGCCATCATCGACTAGCACATTAGTTTTAATGCTGCGCTTATCGGTTATTAAATCTTGCGCCGCAGAAATTTGCTCTTCACGAACAGATTCAACTTCTTGCTCAACCGCCAGTGTAATCGTTCTTTGCTTACTCACTTTAGGCGTTATCTTTAATGTAATACCAATATCTTCACGCTGAATCGTTCTAAAAGGATTGTTAGTTGTCGTGGCTGCAGAGGTTTGGCTACCAGTAACAAAGGGAACATTACTGCCCACAAGAATTTCAGCTTCTTCGTTATCTATCGTAATAATTGAAGGCGTTGATAACACATTATTATTGTTATCACTGGCTACAGCGTGGAGTAGGGAGCGGAGACTTCCGTTTCTGAAGAAGCCCCAGTTCAAACCAGACTGAACCAATGCAGCGCCGGGATTATCACTTACAGCTAATGCTGAGGTCGTTGAGCCTAATAGGTTTGCACTGCTCACGCCGCCACTTAAGGTCGGTGATGTTCCCCAAAGAATTTCTAGCGTATTTGAAAAG
>JABIQF010000056.1 GCA_018668095.1 Cellvibrionales bacterium | reverse complement strand
CCTGCCGACCGTCGCAAGCCAAAGATGAAGATTTTCTTGAGGCCTTGTTAAGCCGAGCCGAGCGACCATTATCATTACTTATATTAGATGGTGTAACCGATCCGCATAACTTAGGCGCGTGTCTGCGCTCTGCCGATGCAGCGGGTGTTGATGCGGTTGTTGTGCCAAAAGATAATGCGGTTGGTTTAACGCCAGTGGTTAGAAAAGTAGCCAGTGGCGCTGCGGAGACAACACCCTTAGTGGTTGTTAAAAACTTGGCGCGCGGCATTAAGAAAATACAAGATGCTGGCGTTTGGGTAATGGGTGCTGCCGGTGAGGCAGAGCAAACCGTTTTTGATATTGATTTTACAGGTCACGTTGCCATTGTTATGGGAGCGGAGGGCAGTGGTTTACGCCGACTGACACGGGAGCGATGTGATTCCTTATTTCGTATTCCAATGACCGGCGCAGTAGAAAGTTTAAATGTATCTGTTGCGGCGGGTATTTGCGTATTTGAAGTATTACGCCAGCGTGCGAATAAGTAGTTTTTAACGCGCACAAAAAAGGCCAGCGCTATGCTGGCCTTTTTTTTACTGTTTTTTTATAAAACGCTAGTGATATTTTTTTCTAATAACTAATAAAGCTACTGTTGATGAAAAGAATAGCCATGCTGATGCAGGAACCGGTACAGCATTAGGCGTGCTTTGAAATTCTTTAGCACTGCCACCGCCGCCGTTGGTATCTTGTCCACGAAGGCCGATATTGCTGAAGTCATTAATAGAAAGATTTAAAGCGGCTATTTTAAAACTTTGAACTTGTCCATTGCTAAGGTCATTACTGTTTTTCCACGTAATACCTACATCCCAATCATAACCTTGAAAGGCGCCTGCTTGTGTGCCTAAATTAAGATTGCTACCACAACCACCGGTGATGTGATGCGTATCAAAGCCGAGTCCGCAGCTTGCCACTGTTTCGTTAGATAAACCTAAATTAGCACTCGTATACGCATCATTAGCATCAAAGAAGAAACCAGTAAATTTTGCAGTAGTCAATATGCTTGATGGGGCAACTTGATAGCTTATTTTAAAATGATTCGCTGCGACACCGGCTTCAGCATCATCTTCTATCGTCACAATGTAGTCGACGTCATCAGAGCCTAGGTGGGTGAAATCTGAGAAAGTAACAACAGCTGCTTGAGCAAAGCGTGCAGGCAGAAGTGCTAAAACCAATAAGAGTAGCAGTGCGAAAGCTGAGTTTGTTGCTTGAGAATGATTTCTTGTAGACGTACAAGAAGCCATTTGATAATTAGTATTGTTTGAGTTGTTCATTCCATTGTCCTCGATAATTAATAAGAAAATTATCCAGGGAGCAACAGATTGAAATTGTTGGTTTTTTAAAAGAAAAATAGAGAGAGGCTTTAACAAGATCAATCATTGACGTTGTTAAAATCTAATGTTTCTTTACAGGGGGACCCGACAATAACCCCTTTTCAATCTAAGAGTCAAGTTATGGTTGATAAGTCAGTAGGGGCTGGTTAGGTGAGAGGTCACCATTATATCCGTAAGCAGTTGAATTAATGTGATATTTATTTAAAACGTTTATTATTAATGAGGATTTATTTTTACAAAATAAATTCACGAATAGAATGTTTGAGGGCTAGGTAAGTGCATTTGATGCAGAAATTTGATGTTACGTATAGATAATTGCTGATATTACTTGAGAGGGTTGCTGTATGGGCAAAAAAGTGTCTTTTTTAAAAAATAGCGGCTCGAGGGTCGATGCTGTTCTGATTCTCTGAGTTTGTAAAAATTATCATTCAATTAATGTTAATTCTTTTATTTATTCGTGGGGCCTCACATACTCTTTTAGCTAGGAGGGCTTGTTATGAAAATTTATTTTTTATTGATTCCATTCTTTATATTTCTCTTATCTTCTTGTGCCGAAAAAGGATTTTACCAATCGCAGCAAAAAATCCTAAAGCAAGAATGCGAGAAGCTAAATTCGCCGCAGTATGAAGCATGCCTACGAGAGTTGGATGATCAGTCGTATGATGATTATCGATATGAACGTGAAAAAATAATGCAGGAAGAGATTTTGGATAAGAAATTATTAGACTAGTAGGCAGTACCGGTTTTTCTCTGATTAATAAGGTAATAAATATTGAATAAGCATCCTGTAATTCTACAGATTGAGGCAGCTGATAAAGCCATTGTCGCTGAAGATTTTAATACCCTTCTTAATATATATACGGACGATGCCATTTTGGTTGTGGCGCCGGGTAAAAATGCAGTTGGAAAAAAAGAAATACTAAAGGCCTTTAAAGATATAGCTGTTTATTTTAAAAATGGTTTAAAGGTAGAACAGAGTGGTATGGAGGTTTTAGTGTCGGGCGATACGGCTTTGGTATTAGCGAATACGGTTTTGTCGGCACCTAATTTACCTATCACTGTGCGTAAGGCTACTTATGTTTTTAATCAATCGGCTAATGGAATTTGGCGATGCTCTATTGATAATTCATATGGGCATGAGGTGATTGGTGTTTGAAATTAAGAGATTACATCTGTTTTTAAAATATGGTTGTTGGTTTTAGTTGGTCTTTTAAAAAAAGGTATGTGTTTTTCTATTCTGAATTTTTACTTTATTGGTTTTATTTTTAAGGTCAAGGTCGTCGGGAGTGGCCCGATAGCCAGTCACTTTTTGTATTCGCTGCGCTCACCCTACGGGTCGCCTTTCAGGCGCTGCGCAAACTACGCTGTGCTACAGCAAAAAAAGTAACCAAAAATGCCGCAACCTTACGGCGAAGCTTGAGCACGACGGGTGCATCTCGCAGGGTTTTCTGTCCAGCAGTTTCAGAGGGGGTATCGCCAAGCGGTATAGGGTGTGATTTTTTAAATTATAACGGTAACGTTATATTCTGGGTTTTTGTTTCTATTTTTATAGTTTTAAAGTCAAGGTCGTCGGGGGTGGCCCGACAGCCAGTCACTTTTTTTCTACAGCAAAAAAAAGTAACCAAAAAATGCCGTAAGCTTAACGGCGAAGCTTAACCACGACGGGT
>JABIQF010000215.1 GCA_018668095.1 Cellvibrionales bacterium | reverse complement strand
TGAGTTGATTTCAGATTCAATCTAAAAAATGTGCTATTAATAATACGCTGCTATAAATAGTATGCTGTTTTGAATAGCGTATTGATAAATAATAAACGGGCCAGTTATTCTTATAACTAGGCCCGTTTTTTTTATAGCCTAATTTTATAGGCGGCGTTTTCTTATTAATAGTTAAAAAAATGGTGGCTGTTTTATTGCCAGGTTAGCGGATAAGACTCAGGAAAAGGTCCGCCTTTATAATTAATTTTTTCCGTACTACTAATATCTTTTCTAATTAATACTTGTTTGACCATCTCAGGAATCATTACCATACCAATATATTTTCCTAAGCAGTCGTGAGAAGCGAACCCAAAATTAAAATGGTGATAGGGGTTTCTGTTGGGATTAAATTCATCAGGCTTATCGTAAGCATAGTCATCAAACATCGCTGATTGCGTGATGGCGAGCACGTTTGTATTGGCAGGAATAGTGGTTTCTCTATCAGTGTTTTTTGCTAAGGTATAACGCTCTGATGTTTGTCTAAACATATAAGGGCTTATGGGTACAAAACGAAGTGATTCCCAGACCATATTGTCAAAATGACTAGAGTCATTTTCATGTGCCGCTTGCTGTGCGCGTAGCAGGAGTTCGGGGCGATCAAGAAAAAACGCAATGCTTTGTGAAACAGCTTGTGAGGTGGTTTCGATTGCGCCAATTAATAAACCCCCTGCATTAACACCTACGCGCACTAATGAAAAATCCACTTGTTCAGCGAAGCTAGAGCGCAGCATGCGATAAACAATATCGTCTTTCGATACTGTTTGTTCAATTGAAAAGAGTTTGCAAAACAGTTTCTTGAGTAAGTACCAGCCCATGAGAATACGGTTTTTGGTTTGCTCTGCTTTCACAACGATGAATTTTTTGCCAATTAATTTGGCAATATAGCTCACTAACTCTTCTGACGCTTTGTCATGCTGGGCAACAATGTAGTCAAATTTTTCTTGGGTATTCAAATCAAAAGGCTGGTTATGAAAGGCGTCATATTGATTCCAGTAAGACCATTCGATTAATCGCTCTTTCTCTATGCCATCGAGACCAAAATACTCTTGCACCAATATTGCGGGTACCGTACGGCAGTAGTGATTAACAATCTCAATTTTATTATGACTATTATCAAGAATTTGCTTTGCTTCTTTTTCAATTAAATTTCTCACCCTTGGAATGTCATCACGGTTTAGCATGCCTTGCATCAGTGATTTTTCGCGGTAGTGAAGGGCATCATCATCGTGCGCCATTAAGTAGCCTTCGTCGGTGTCAGTTACACCCATTTTAGGTTTATAAAGATCAACCGTAAAAATAGAAGGCATTTGCAATAAATCTCTAACATCATCGAAGCGGGTAACTAAAGTGCATTCGGGAGTGACGAGAATAGGGCGCTCTTCGCGCAGTTGTTTAAAAAAAGCGAGCGGTTCTTTTTTCATCCATTGTTGTACTAGCCGATATTGATCTTTTGACGCGGCGGCATCAAAGGCGGCTAAATAATCAAAGGCAGTTTCTTGGGCAGTTTGAGTGGTCATTTTTACGCTTCCTGCATGAGTTAATTGCATGAGTTTATGGTTTTTTTAAAACCATAAACTCAGATTGAAATCGTTATAAGGTTTTAATAAATTCGAGCAGTTGCATGCGTTGTGCTTTGTTGAGTGCGGGTAAAGGTTTATCTTTACCCAATTGAGGTGTTCGGCCAGCGGCATATTCGTGACCTGTATTGGCATTACCAGCAATTGCGGTTTGGTAGTTAAAACCGTTATAACCCGATGATTTAAAACCTACCCGAACAGGGTCTAATTCACGAGCGCCGATTAAAAACTCAGTGGGACGGTATTCAATTGCGTTGCCTTCATCATCAAAGGTTGGATCATCCGCATTTTTATGCGGTAACAATAAATCATAAAGCGTGGGTACCGAACCATTATGCAAAAACGGACCTGTTGCCCAAATACCATTTAGCGAGCGCGCTTTATAAGCAATGAGAGAAGAGTAAGGTTGGGCTGTTGAATCAGATTGGTAATCACCCACTTTAATACTGGCTTTTATATCATTATCAAGAATCGACCCACCCAATGCATATAGCCAATCGCCCCAGCGGCGTAAAAACATTTTATCGTAATCGCGTGTAGCAATAACGCCGCGCGTAGCTGCTGTGAGAGTTTGTACTACCGGTGCATTCTCTTCGAGAATCACTGGGCCCACATCGGTGTCTTGATAAATATGAGTAAAGTTACCCGAGCTGCCTTTATAAGTGGCGCCGTTAACGGCCATACTCGGGTCGGTGTTAATCGCTTCGACCTTCATCATTTTACCAATGACTTTTCTATCCCAATCACTGCGATCAATTACTTCATGACAGGATTGACAGTATTCAGCATAAATAAAGCGACCCTTTTTGGCTTCAGCTAAATTAATGTCGGGCAGAATATCTTTAGGTCTTTCATCGTCATCCATTTGTACATTGCGCTGGCCTTTTGGTGTGGCATAGCAATCAAAGGGAGGTTCATCAGAATCTAAATTATTACAGCCATCGGGCCACATGGGTGATTGCAGTTCTCTTAAGTGGGATTCCAAACGTTTTAGATTCACTTTATCAATCGACGACTTAAAATTAATATAATGCCGTTTACTTTTTTGTCCGCTAATAGAGGCGGCTAAATTGAGATGAAAGAAATTAGAGAGGCTGGGTTTTTCTTCGGCCCAATCTAATTTTCCAAATACACCAATTACCTCGCCAGTATTTCGCCCTAGCGGTCCAATGCCTGCATTGGCAGCCAGTCCATTCCACTGTACATAATCCGATTGTGCGATATCCCATAAAAAGGGATAACTGACCGGTGCATCGGGCTCATTAAAAATATGCTCTCTCACCAATAATAATTCATCATCAGAAAGTGCGGGGTATCCAGGTTGATGGCTTTGTAAACGAGCAATAATTTTTTCAAAACCGGCTTCACCTAAAATAATATCGTTTAGCCCTTCAACCACTTTATCAATGTGTTCAATACTGAGTAGGCTTTCGTTCGTCCCCGGTTTTTTCACCATTGCCATTTGTGTAATGGCTTGCTCTTTATTAATAATATGTTCGAGTACGCGATTATAAATGCGGCCAAAGGCATCGAGTCGAGCATAGCCATAATCGGTGGTTGAGTGGTTAATTGTGTTGTATAGCGCAATTCGATTGGTCCATGTTTCGAGATCTTTCTTAATCGTTTCGGCAGAATCATAATTTCCGCCTGCACTCGTAAATGTATCTTTATCATGACGATGCAATACATTTTGAATAAAACGATTACGTTTTTCAGAATCATTTAGTGTTGCTCGCAGCGTGATTTCTAAGTCGGTTAAAAAGCTGACCATGTCAGCCATGGCTGGACCGCCATCAATACGAATGGCTTTTTCTTGGTAATTCACTTGGCCGGTATGACAGGCTGCGCAGGTGTAGCCAACATAGTCCATGCCGTCATAGTTATCTTTGACAAAGCCAACAGGCAGGCTGTCAGGATTAAAGCGAGTTGCGTTTTGTGGTAGGTAGCGATATTGGTCGATATTATCATTGGCTCTAAATAGACAGTGGCTAATATCACTTTCCATATCAATAATAGCGGGAGAAGGACACACACTATCAATTTTTTCTAGCACCATAAAAAAATCATAGGGAATTAAATCGGAACCCTGTGTTGTATTGTAAAACCATAAGCTGCCAGCATTATCCCAACCTTGGGATAAATAATCCGGTGTTTTATAGTCTTCATTCATGGCGCCATTATTAATTGGAATAGCGCCTCGCTCAGGATCACGATCACTGATTTGATAGCCTTTCCCTAAGGCAAGAATGAGTCCTAGCAATAGAGCAGCGGCAATCGCTATTTTAATAAAGCGGCGAAAAAAAGTACGGAAGGTGTGGCGGACGCAGATCTTACAAACGTTCATGGTTTGTGTTCCTTGTAAGTTATGCGATCCCTGCACAATGTATTTTATCGCAATCATGTATTAATGAATGAGCGATGGTCTTTCCATTTTCCGAATAGCCTTATTCGGGTGTGGCGTATCATATACATCATTCAAGAATAAGCTCAAGTTTTTAACGGTGATTGGTAATTTGTGTTGCGCTTTTTTTTTGCGGATTTTTTTAAAGTCTATAAAAAAATATTTTGATAGAGCAGGCTGGAATGGTTACTGATTTTTATAGGGCGGCTTAAAGTGGAAATATTATTCTGCTTATTATTTTTTATAAGGTTACCTATACCTTTTTAGATGCTTACTGTTTTATGTAATAGAATTATCGAAAGTATTTTAAGCGTGAGTGATGTCGGGACTTTTGATATTGTTGAGGTTAGTTGAGCAAGGCGTCAGTATTCAAGCAACGGTTTTTGGTCGAGTGAATTTTGATATTGCCATCGCATTACGTGAACTGTATTCGGCTAATCCTGATGCGCTAATGTTTGGATCTGACTTACCTTCAACGCGCGCGTCCGCCATTTTTTACACGCCCTTTTTTACACAGTGATATCTCACACATTATCGATTGCTTGGGCGAAGAGCCAGCGGCTGCGGTAATGCACGCTAACGCGGCGCTGTTTTACAGAATATAAAGGGATTATTGGGTGCGAGCTTGGCAAGCGATGTGCGCTTTTGGCTATAAACATTTGCAGCGCTGTTGCTCAGAGTGATCAGCCCAAGCAGGCATGAAGTTAGATTTCTAACAAAAAATTAATGTTAACGATATTCCCTAGTCCTTTTTAAAGGCATTTTTGGTCCGCTTTGTCGCTTTTGGTGTCTGTCATTTGAACAAAATAGGGATCTTTCAGCTAGACTAATAAATGAATAATAAATCGAATTCGCTATGGCTGGCGTATTTAATAAGACAAAAAAATTAATAATTTGGGCTTCAAAATGGTTAACCGTTATATTCGCAGCTTAGCTGTAAGCGTGGCTATCATCCTTTCCTTCAGTGTTTTAGCCGCTGATGCCACACGTATTCAATTAGTTGCGCATATTCCTATTGCTCCTCCTGCTGAGCCATCATTACTTTCGGCCACAGCCACCTCAAGTGCTCTCCAATCGGGTGCCGTGTCAGGTGCCGGCTCGGCTGCATTAGCGGTCGATGGTAGTCTCTCTTCACGCTGGGAATCGCAACACGGCTTAGATCCAAGCTGGTTAAAACTCGATTTAGGCGCTAATTACACATTATCTGAAGTCATTATTAAGTGGGAAGCCGCTAATGCGGCCAGCTACCGTATCGATGGCTCGCTAGATGGCAATAACTGGACTAACTCAATAGCCACTTTTTCTGGCGGCACTTGGAACCCCGGCGCCGGCGTTCGACGAACAGATACTTTGGCACTGAGTGGCAGTTACCGCTATGTCCGCATGTACGGAATCTCTCGGCCAGTAGGCAATTATTATGGTTATTCCATCTGGGAGATGGAAGTGTATGGCATACCCGCCGCGCCGCCAGCCGATACCGATGGTGATGGTGTAGATGATGCGATTGATCAATGTCCGAATACAGCAGCAGGTGCGAACGTAGATGCCAGCGGTTGTGCATTGGTTGATACTGACAATGATGGCGTTATTGATAGCGTCGATTCTTGTCCTAATACGCCCGCGGGCAGCAATGTGAATGTTAATGGCTGTGCTATTAGCGATGCCGATAATGATGGCGTGCTCGATGGCTTAGATCAATGTGTCAACACACCAAGCGGTGATGTTGTAGGCCCTGATGGCTGCACAGTGGTTCTTGATGGTATTGAAGTGTCGACAGCTAATGGTTTACTGGTAGGTGGCCCTGCGTCATCTAAACCGGGCTTTGTCCTTTATGTGTTTGATAATGATTTATCATCGCCAGGCAGCAGTAACTGCAACGGCGGTTGTGCAACGAGTTGGCCGCCCTTAATGGTTGAGGATGACCTTGCTTCAGGTGTTAACAATTTATCTTCGATTAATCGCACTGGCGGTAAGCAAGTCACTTATAACGGCCGTCCCCTTTATTACTATATTGGTGATACCAATGCCGGTGATGACAACGGTGATGGCGCCGGTGGCGTTTGGCATACGGTAGCATTAAGTGGTGTTGAGGCTATCGAGTCTTTATACAACTCATCCACAGCGCTGGAACAAGCCACTTCTTATGTCAGAGCCGATGGTGTGGTGGTTACTCGCTTTGGTGATCGTGGGCGTGATCGTCATGCGAAAGATATTGGTTATTACGACCCTAATAATATCTATAACTCCGATCACTACGATCATTGGTTAGCGCATTATTGGGAATACCGAACAGCGCGGGTTCAGTTTGAAGATCACGTCCCTAATGGCCAAAGCCTTATTAGGGCAACTTATATAACTGAAAGCCGATTAGGCGTGAAAGAATTCCGCGTTTGGTTTAATGGCACCACTACTACGGGGCAGTTCCATTACAACCCTGCTGGCGTTGAAATTGAAAGTGGTACCTTCAATAATAATTTTGAAAGAATCAGCTCCTCAGGTAATCAATATAAATACACTGTTGATATTACTGAGCGATGGAAAAATGTAGCTACGTTTAACGAGCCTTTAGCGGTAGGCATGAATATGGAATTTGAAATTAGCCAATTCCTTATTAATCCACCGGCGGGAGCACGTAAAAACTACTACGGCACTGGCTTCCTCTACGTTGTAGGTACGCCAGGTTTGGCACCTTTTGAATGGCAGCGAAACGTGACCGACCCACTGGGCACAAATGATGGTACGCCAATTCCAGCCGCAGGTTTGTTAGGCGGTGATACCACATTAGGCTACAACTACAGTGAAGAGCCCGCGGGTCGCTTTATTCAAATGGCCACTAATTTGAGTCATGTTAATGCGCAGCCGTTCGTGCGTGGTCGTCGTGTTCACCATACGAGTTTTGTAACGGGCATTCATGATGAGCGTAATGATAATCCTGTTTGGAGTCAGCAAGCGGGTAAAGCAGGTAATCACTACGTTAATGAATCATGCGCAAAATGCCACGTTCGAAATGGCCGTGCATTGGTTGCCGACGTAGGCGGTAGTCTCGACAAGTGGGTCTTTAAAGTGGGTGATGCCGATGGCAATCCCGATCCATTAATCGGCAGTGTACTGCAGACAAGTCAAATATCGGGTGCTGGAGAAGGTACAGTAACGCTTGCGCCATGGACAGAATTACCTAATGGTTTACGTTCACCCAATTACGTATTCAGTAACGGCACACCGGCGCGTTTCTCGGCTCGTATTGCACCGCAGCTGGTGGGCTTAGGTTTACTTGAAGCAGTTGAAGAATCGACGATTCTTGCATTGGCCGATCCAGATGATGCGAATAACGATGGTATTTCTGGTCGCGCGGCATTGGTGACCGATCCGGTAAGTGGTGCGTTACGTTTGGGTCGCTTTGGTTACAAAGCGGCGACCTTTAGTGTTGAGCATCAATCGGCGTCAGCATTTAATACCGACATTGGTGTTATGACCAGCTTGTTCCCAACGCCAGATTGCGGCAGTGCGCAAACGACCTGTGGATCATCGGGTGCAGAATTATCGGATAGTGATCTTAGTGATCTTGTTAAGTACGTTAGCCTTTTGGGTGTAGGTGCACGACGTGATTATGCGAATACAACGGGAGAAACATTGTTCGACAATGCCGGTTGTGCAAGCTGTCACCAAGCGACGCTGACCACCAGTGATTTCCATCCATTGACGGAATTACGTAGTCAAACCATTCATCCTTATACCGATTTGTTGTTGCATGATATGGGGCCGGGTTTAGCTGATAATCTTGGTGAAGGTATTGCGACAGGTGCTGAATGGCGTACCGCACCATTATGGGGCTTAGGTCTTTC
>JABIQF010000178.1 GCA_018668095.1 Cellvibrionales bacterium | reverse complement strand
TTCGTCATCGATCGCACACAATCACCGTATGTCATTTTAGTGGTAGGCGTTAATGGCGCTGGCAAAACAACCACGATTGGCAAGTTAGCCAAACGCTTTCAGCAACAAGGCTTATCCGTTATGTTAGCCGCAGGTGATACCTATCGGGCCGCTGCCGTTGAACAATTACAGGTTTGGGGCGAGCGCAATGATGTACCTGTTGTCGCGCAACATACTGGCGCAGACAGTGCCTCGGTTATCTTTGACGCTTTACAATCGGCTAAATCTAAAGGGGCCGATGTCCTTATTGCCGATACTGCTGGCCGCTTACACAATAAAGACAACTTAATGGAAGAGTTGAAAAAAGTGGTGCGCGTTATGGGCAAAATTGATGCCGCCGCCCCACAAGAGATTCTCTTGGTGCTTGATGCCACCACCGGTCAAAACGCCGTAGCACAAGCTGAAAAATTTAAATCGATTATTGGCGTTACCGGTTTAGCCGTCACTAAACTCGATGGCACAGCTAAAGGTGGTGTTCTATTTGCGATAAGTGAAAAGCTGCAACTACCGATTCGCTTTATTGGTGTCGGCGAGCAAGTCGATGATCTGCGTCCTTTTGATGCGAATGAATTCGTTAACGCCATTTTTAGCGGTACGGATTCATAATGATACGCTTTGAAGGCGTCACTAAACGCTATGACTCAGGTCAAGAAGCGTTATCCGATGTCAGCTTTGAGCTGGAATCGGGTGAAATGGCCTTTTTAACCGGCCATTCTGGCGCAGGGAAAAGTACCTTACTTAAATTGATTATGTTGATGGAACGCGCCACTTCAGGCGAAGTTTGGATCGACAATCAAAATCTTGCCAAGCTTTCTAAACGGCATATACCTTTGCTGCGTCGCAAGATGGGTGTTGTCCATCAAAACCACCAATTGTTATTTGATCGCTCGGTTTATGACAATGTAGCGCTGCCTTTAATTGTGGCGGGTTATCACCCGCGAGATATTGGCCGTCGCGTTCGTGGCGCCCTCGATAAAGTGAAACTGCTGCACAAAGAAAAAATGAATCCACAGATGTTATCTGGGGGGGAGCAGCAGCGCATTGGTATTGCTCGCGCAGTGGTCAACAAACCGCCGTTTTTACTCGCCGATGAACCCACAGGTAATTTAGACCCAGCACTTAGCGCTGAAATTATGCAGCTGTTTAAAGAATTTAACCAAGTTGGCGTAACCGTATTGGTCGCCACTCATGATTTAGCCTTAATTGCCAGAATGCACCACCGGTCACTCATTTTGCGCGACGGTTCTTTAATCGGTAACGGAGCGACCAAGCTGGCACCGAATAACGACGCTAACATGGACGACAACTAAGCCATGTTTAAATCGACCAAAACCAATCGCCGTACAGGTGAAAATCGATCTGACTCTGGACAGGCTATTAATACCTCAAGCCACTCTTTAGCCAGCCGAATCCAATCGTGGCGTAGCCATCATCGTCTAGTCGCTAAGCAAAGTATTCAACGATTATTAGTCACGCCTGTATCAAGCTTGATGACTATTCTCGTGCTCGCGATTGCCATTACTCTGCCTGCCGCTCTGAATATTGTGATTACTAATGTCGCGCAACTGACGGGTCAAACCAATGATCATGTGCAGATGAGCCTTTATCTTCAAAAGGGTCTTAGCGATACCCAAGGCATTAAGCTCGCCAATCAAATTGCAGACTGGGACAATGTCACCAGCACTCGCTATGTATCGCCGCAAGAAGCAAAAGACAGCTTTAAATCGATGGACGGCTTTGCAGAGATTATCGATAACCTTCCAGAAAACCCGCTTCCCGGTGTTGTCATCGTTATTATAAGTGAGCAATCACTTTCTGTTAATGATGCAGAAATGCTAAGGGAAAGGGCTGCCGCCTTGCAAAAAGTCGCCATCGCCAAAATTGACTTAGCTTGGCTACAAAAGCTTCACGCTATTATCGGTCTTGCTCAGCAAGTAGCCGCAGTACTCACTGCTCTTTTGGCGGTTGGCGTAGTGTTAGTGGTTGGTAATACCATCAAACTCGCCATAGATAGCCGTCGCGAAGAGATTATTGTCACTAAATTAATTGGCGCCACCAACGCCTTTGTAAGACGACCCTTTTTATATATGGGCCTCTGGTTTGGAATCGGTGGCGCACTTATCGCTCTTATACTTATCAACGCCTGCAAGTACGCACTAACTAACGCCATAGAGTCATTATCGCTAGTCTACGGCACTGATATTTCACTGGCCGGCCTTGGATTCACTAACAGTATGACGTTAGTGCTCATGGGCGCCATGCTCGGTTGGTTAGGCGCATGGCTGGCGGCTAGCCAGCATATACGGGCCCTAGAGCCACGTTAATCCATTAAGCGCAGCCGCTAAACGCGCATATTTTGTACTTGCTCACAATTTTTCACAACAAAGCTGCTCCAATTGCTTAAAACCGTCGTATATTCACCGTGTACCTTTAAGTATCAGTACTTTGCATGAACTTTTGTTGCATTAGCACTCTAAGATCAAGAGTGCTAAAATTGTTGGCCATTTTGGAATGGGGCGGTTTTTTGATAGTTTTTTAGATGGTTTTTTAAACAGTTATAGCCATTACGGCGTAAAATTTATTTTTACCGTGCTGTACTTTAATTAACCACTTTGCTTGAATTAACCACTTTAAAAATCCAAAATCGTCTCCATATCAATAAGCAGTAAAATATTTATAGCCTAATTGATAACGTTTTGACTTATATTTAACTAACCAAAGGGCAACACTTAGACATCACTATGAACACGCAACTACAAACTATTCCTGTTCTCACGCCCGGCGGCAACGTCAATGCGTATATGCAAACCGTTAGCGGTTTTGACATACTCACGCTTGAGCGCGAACAAGAACTGGGTAGACGTTTAGCGTTTGATGATGATCTAACCGCTGCACGCGAATTAGTTATGGCGCATTTGCGCTTTGTTGTGCATATCGCAAAATCCTACAACGGTTACGGCCTCGGCCTTGCCGATTTAATCCAAGAAGGCAATGTTGGTCTGATGAAAGCAGTAAAACGCTTTGATCCCGATAAAGGTGTTCGCCTTGTTTCCTTTGCTGTGCATTGGATTAAAGCTGAAATTCATGAATATATTTTACGTAACTGGCGCATCGTTAAAATTGCGACCACGAAAGCACAACGCAAATTATTCTTTAACCTTCGCGGCGCCAAAAAACGCCTATCGTGGTTAAGCAATGATGAAGCACATGCCATTGCTGATGATCTTGGCGTTAGCGTTAAAGACGTACAGCAAATGGAAGGCCGCCTCTCTTCTTATGATCTAGGCTTTGACGCACCGGCCGATGCCGATGATGAAAAAGCCAGTAATGCACCGGCCTATTATTTAGAAGATCACAGTACAGACCCATCATTAGCGGTTGAAGAAAAACAGTGGGCTGGACAACAAGCCAGCAGTTTGCAATCGGCAATGAGCGTACTTGATGAGCGCAGCGTCGATATTCTTCAAGCACGCTGGTTAAATGAAGACAATAAAGCGACCTTGCATGAGCTAGCAGCTAAATATGAAGTATCTGCTGAGCGAATTCGTCAATTAGAAAAAAATGCGATGAAAAAACTCAAAGCCGCTATGGTTGCTTAACCCTTTCGTATAAAGCGAAGCCTACTAGCCAAAACCTTTAAAAACCGTCACCATTGTGGCGGTTTTTTTATACCCGTTCTTTTCATGGGTCTACCATTCACCGAATCATGTAAAATCCAATAAAGAGAGACATCGCCAACTATGGCCAAATTATTTATTCAACTAGCAGCAATCAATGGCGCACTCGCTGTTATGATTGGTGCCTTTGGCGCACACGCACTTAAAGCCCGTTTAACACCAGAGTTATTAAGCGTTTATGAAACTGGCGTGCAATACCACTTTTGGCACACCCTAGCATTACTCGCTGTGGGTTTATTGGCTTTCCAACTGCCCGATAGTCGAGCGTTAATAGCCAGCGGGATTGCCTTTATAATAGGTATAATTCTATTTAGCGGCTCTCTGTATTTGTTAGCTAGCACTGACATTCGCCAACTTGGCTTTATGCCAGTAGGATTAATTACGCCGTTTGGCGGCATGAGCTTTATTATCGGTTGGCTATTACTGCTTATAAGTAGCTTTAAAATTTAATAATGATTAACTGAACCAAGATTATGAACGAGCAAGATATAGAAGATAAAACCAAGCTTCCCATTCGCAGTTTTGTCATACGCAGCGGCAGAATGACTGAGGCTCAACGCACAGGCTTAGATTCACATTTAGAACAATGGGGACTCACACTGAGTGAAGAAATCATTGATTATGCCAAAGCCTTCAATAATCAAAACCCACTGATTATGGAAATCGGTTTTGGTATGGGTGACTCGCTGGCAACAATGGCCGAGAATGATCCTGATCAAAACTTTATTGGCGTCGAAGTGCATTCACCAGGTATCGGACGTTTACTCTCATTAGTTGAAAACCAATCGATCAAAAACATTCGTGTATTTAATGATGATGCCGTCAAAGTCTTAAAGCAGTGCACAGCAGAACATAGCTTATCGCGTCTTAATCTTTATTTTCCTGACCCTTGGCATAAGACCAAACATCATAAACGCCGATTAGTACAACACGATTTTCTCGCATTAATTCATTCACGATTATCTGAAGGCGGTTTATTCCACTTTGCGACAGATTGGCAACCCTATGCAGACTACGTAGTAAAGTTAATGTCCCAGCAATCACTGTTTGAAAATGTTGCAGGCGATGATTTATTTGTAGATCCGCAAGACTATGGCCGGCCAGAAACAAAATTTGAACGCCGCGGTCAAAGATTAGGGCATGGCGTATGGGATATGGTTTTTCGCGCACTCCCCAACAAGACAACTTAGTTAAGTTGTTAGAGTGAATCAATAAATTTTATTTAATAGACTATTTGTAGTAGAAGCTTAATAATAAAAACTGGCAATCTCGAATAGCCAAATAAGTGACTGATAATGCAATGATCATCGTAAATTGCTAACAAAAGGAAAAGCCTAATGAAGACAAAACGCGTTCGTGATTTTATGGCTAATCACTATACAACTGTCAGTCCTGAGCAATCTCTAGCAACCGCTGTTCGCACGCTTCTTGAGTATCATCAATCCGCTGCGCCCGTGGTCAATGCACAGCAGGAGCTCGTTGGCCTGCTCTCTGAAGCAGATTGTATGCGTACTACATTACTCGAAGGCTACTTTAATGAAGGCGTTGCGCTAGTCAAAGACCAAATGACTGCGGCAACTGAAACAGTTTCACCCGATGAGGAGCTCAGCTCTGTCTCTGAAATGTTTCTTAAAAACTGCCGCCGTATGATGCCTGTCGTTGAAGCTGGTGTATTGGTCGGCATTGTTTCTAGAAGAGATATTTTAAAAGCACTGATTGATTAGATTGTTTTATTCAGAAAATTTAGCAATAACGTTATTTAAAAACAAACGTCCTTTCTGGCTTGTGTGGTAAAACTTATCGCTTGTTTCCATTAACCCCTGCGCCTGTAACTGAGCAATTGTATTTTTTACTTGTGAAAAATCAAGCCCCGTTCGCTGTTCAAAAAGCTGCTGCGTGAAGCCTTGATTTAATCGCAAGGCATTCATCATAAACTCTAGCGGCAAATCCTCTTTTGTTATTAATGTTGTACCGGCTAATTTATTTTCTGTATTTAGTTTATCTTCTTTATATAAATAATCACTAGGCGAGCGGGTTTTCCAACGACGGCTGACCGACCCATCACTGCCAGAAATTTTTCCATGCGCCCCCGCACCAATACCGATGTAATCACCAAAGCGCCAATAGTTTTTATTATGCCGACTTTGCTTTGAATCTCGCGCAAAAGCAGACACTTCATATTGCTGATAACCAGCATCCGTCAACGCATCTAAGCCCGTCATAAACAAGTTATCTAAAATATTTTCAACGGGTAGCGTGGGAGGCTGATTATAAAAAACTGTGTTCTTCTCTATGGTTAATTGATACCAAGAAATATGCTCTGGCGATAATTCAAATGCCGCTTTCAAATCATCCAAGCCCTCGGCTAAAGACTGCTCAGGCAAACCGTGCATAAGATCAATATTAATATTATCGAAGCCACAGTTTCGAGCAGTTTCAAAGGCATGATAAATACTGCGATTATCATGGATACGACCCAGCCGCTTCAACGCTGTATCCGAAAAACTTTGTGCACCTAATGAAATCCGATTAATACCGGCATCAATAAAACCTTTAAAGTGAGTTTCATCAACGGCACCAGGGTTTGCTTCTATCGTAATTTCTGCATCAGCAGAAAATATCAATCGCTGATTAAGCGCAGCAAATAAATGAATATAAAACTCGCCCGATAAAAGACTGGGAGTACCGCCGCCAATAAAAACAGAATGAATTTCTCTCTGCGCATCAACCACTTCTAACTCGCTATCAAGGTCATTGATTAAGGCATTGAGATATTCTTTTTCAGGAAGCTGCGTAGAAGAGTGTTCGTGTGAATTGAAATCACAATAGGGACATTTTTTAACACACCAAGGAATATGAATATATAAACCCAAAGGCGGTGTATTAATCAACTAATTAAACCTAAACTGTTTAATTGCGCTAACAATAACTGCAGGGCTTGACCACGATGACTAATACGATTTTTAACGTCACGATCAAGCTCAGCACTGGCGCAGCCATATTCTGGAAGATAAAACAAAGGATCATAGCCAAAGCCATTTGAACCTTGTGGCACAGGTAAAATAATGCCGTCCCATCGTGCAACACAAACCACTGGCGATGGATCTTTTTCATGACGCATAAACGCTAACGCGCAAACAAAGCTCGCACTACGCTCAGCGTCTGGCTTACCTTTTAATAGCGATAACAATTTTTCATTATTCGATTCATCACTGGTTCTTACGCCATTAGCATCTTCATTAAAGCGTGCCGAATAAATACCTGGCGCACCATTAAGTGCCTCAACTTCTAAACCCGAGTCATCTGCTATAGCTGGCAGGCCAGTATAATGGGCTGCATTGCGGGCTTTGATAATTGCGTTTTCAATAAAGCTAAGACCATCTTCAATGGCTTCGGGCACATCGTATTGGCTTTGCGGACAAATACTAATATCTGTTGCAGAAAACAATTGTTGAAATTCTTTTAGCTTGCCAGCGTTGCCACTAGCGATAACAAATTCAGGGCGTGTCATAGATTTATGCTGTTCAATAAGGGTTTAAAGTGGACTAGTTTAAATAAAAATGATGCTCAAACTCAACATCAATCACTTGCTTACTGTTCTCGGGCTTAACCGCAGTTTTAATAACAATTTTTTCATTATCATTACTAATTTTAAATTTCGCTAAATAATAAACAGCACCGGGCTCAACTATCTCTTGAAATTTTAATGTGTTTTTATGGACTAAATTAAAGGCTGTCCCTTTAATTGTGCCGGCTTTACTCGCCTGCGTTGTCCCATCAGGTAAGTGCTCAATAATGGCTATATTAATAAGCGCAATATTTTTTGCACGCTTTACACCAATAGCAACAGCGGTTTCTGGCTGTAAAAAGCTACTATTAAAAACACTGTAATAAACTTCGTAATTACCTTTTCGTACTGAAGTACTGTCTTGCGCTATTGCCGCACAAGAAAAAAATATCGCCATAAAAAAAGCAACGGTAACGGATAAGCATGATTGTTTTTTATTAACGTGTAACATGATAAATTGCATGTGCTCCTAAAAAATTGGGCCAAAGTTTATTGTACCAATGCGGCGTTTTTGTCTTTTCGTCTATACCTTGCGCTGCCTGTACAGTTCTATGCAAAATTTTAATGTCCTGCCTTTTGCATAACAACTCAAAATCTTTAACCGTACAAAAATGGATGTTAGGTGTGTCATACCAATGATACGGCATCATTTTACTGACCGGCATTTTTCCGCGCAACATTAAATACAAGCGCACCTGCCAATGACCAAAGTTAGGAAAAGTAATAATGCATTCTTTACCTACACGTAACATTTCTTGCAATACGTAATCAGGTCTACGAACAGCTTGTAAGGTTTGTGTCAAAAGAACGGTATCAAAACTATTATCGGCAAAGTTGCTTAGTCCGTTATCAAGATCTTGCTCAATAACATTTAAACCCTTAGCAATACATCGTGTAATATTGTCGGCATCAATTTCTACACCTAGCCCACGCACTGCTTTATTGTCGACAAGATGTTTTAACAATATACCTTCACCACAGCCTAAATCGAGCACGCGCGAGCCTGTATCGATCCACTGGTTCAATGTCACTAAATCATGTCGCATGATTATCTCCTTGCGACTGCTCTTGTGCTACTTTCTGCATATAGGCAGTAAATAAATTATTGTATCGCTCTACAGGTAATAGAAATGAATCATGACCCAATGCTGCATCGACTTCGGCATAGCTCACCGATTTTTCGGCGCCAATTAAAGCCTTAACAATTTCACGTGAACGCTCGGGTGAAAATCGCCAATCACTCGTAAATGACACCACTAAAAATCGACATTTAGCCGCACTGAAGGCTTTCACTGCATCGTTGTCATATTCTCTCGCCAAATCAAAATAATCTAACGCCTTCGTCATGAGCATATAGGTATTAGCATCAAAGTTTTCAGAAAAAATATCACCTTGGTAACGTAAATAACTTTCAACTTGAAACTCTAGCTCTGATTCAACCCCCTGCTCGAAAGTACCTGATCGTAAATCGCGACCAAATTTCTCACCCATTACGCCATCTGATAGATAAGTGATATGGCCTATCATGCGAGCAATCGCCAAACCGCTTTTGGGTAAGGTGTTGTGTTGGTAATAGCGACCCTCATGAAAATCAGGATCAGAGCTAATAGCTGTGCGAGAAGTTTTATTAAAGGCGATATTTTGCGCGGTTAATTTTAATGCTGAGGCAATCACCACACAGTGACGCAAACGATCGGGATACTCTAACGCCCAACGCATGGCTTGCATGCCGCCTAGACTGCCACCAATAACTGCTGCCCACTGCTCTATGGCTAGAGAGTCGGCTAACATTCTTTGTGTTTCTACCCAATCGCGTACACGAAGCGTTGGGAAATCAGGCCCCCAAGGCTCATTCGTTTCAGGGTTAATAGTTGATGGTCCGGTGCTGCCTGCGCAACCACCAATATTATTAAGACTCACGACATAAAAATGATTGGTATCGATGGCTTTGCCGGGGCCAATATAATTATCCCACCAGCCCGGCTTTTTATCTTCGGCGCTATGATAGCCCGCGGCATGGTGATCACCCGATAGCGCATGGCACACCAATACGGCATTTGAGTGCTCGGCATTCAATTCGCCGTAGGTCTCATAAACAATATCGAGGCTAGGCAATTCGCGGCCACAAGACACTTTAAACGGCTGCTTAAAATGAGCCGTTTTGGGTGCAACAATGCCAACAGAGTTAGACGCAGAGGTCATAGCTTATTTGTCTACCGTGGTGTTAAAGACATCAATTATTGGGTTAATCAATTTCATTAATTCTTATGCTGCCATTAAACCGCAATTGTATAGAAAACACTGCCACCCCGCGACTAACAAATCGCCGAGTGCAAAGTCTGTATTACAGCCTATCAACAGTATGGCTTTGTATTTTTTTATCCAGATAAATTTTGACCAGAAGGATAACAACGGCAATGCCGCTAATATTGGCTATAAAATCACCGAAAGACATAAAGCGACTCGGCATAATCGATTGCAGACACTCAATCAACGCACCATAAATAGCCAGCGCAAGGCACCAGCCAAGAAACGGTTTAAAACGCTGAGCAAATAGAAACGCCAATCCAGTCAGCACAAAATACGCTGAGAAATGCAGCACTTTATCGACATGAGTAATATCCCCAATAGCCTGCATAGGCTTCAACGCCAAAATAGTCATTAGTGCTAGATCGCCAAAAAACAAAACAGCGGCAAACCTTTGGGAAATTCCTTTCGACATACGTACTCTCAATTCACAATTAATCACTTCAATGACTAAAACCCATACGGCCATTCATTTTCTTGTTTGCTAGCGCTCTAGCGATTTCTCACTGCGTTATGATTTATTGCTCAGCAAAAAACGGGGCAAATCCAGCGCGATAATCGGGATATTCTAAAACAAAGCCTGTTTTTAATAGCGCTGCATTATTACATTGTTTGTTACCACCACGAACAGGCGCTTCAGTGCCCTGTAATTCATCAATATTTAAGCCTTGTTTAACTGCCAACCACTCCATCACTTCGCGTAGCAAGCTTGGCTTACTGTCCACCGCTAAGTAACAAGGCGCAAACGCCACTTGCTGCTGGTGCAAATCTACCAGATGAACAATGGCGCGACAGCAATCTTCAAAATGAATCCGATTACTATAGAGTACTGGCTCAGACGGACAAATAAAGCCCTCGGTCAGGCGTTGCGCCAAACGACCTAGCCCTCGACCATAAATACCCCCAAAGCGTAACGCACAACTCACACCTGAGTAATTTTTTAACTGCTGCTCCGCAGCCAGCATAGCCTGACCTGAGAAACTAGTAGGCAATGTTTCGCTGCTTTCATCAACCATTGCACCATTATTTTGATGGTAGATACTGGTAGAAGAAGAAAATATTACCAGCGGCGCTTGAGATGAGCCGCTTGATGGACTTTCCAAGCTATTTAAGACATTGTTCAAACCATCGACATAAGTGGCTTGGTAGGCCTCATGATTAAAGCTATCGGCCGTTAACGTTACAATCACGGCATACCAATTATGTTGTGACAATGCGGTGAGCGTTTCAGGTCGAGTAATATCAATGGCAATGCCAGGCAGGTCGGCGGGTAACTTACTGATAGAGCGCCGAGCACCTATAACCTCATAGCCACTGGCCTGTAATCGCTTGGCTGTCGCAATACCTAAAGCGCCACAGCCCACCATAAGAATTTTTTTGCCTGTCATATTTTTTTCGCTATTTTATGGCCTGCCATCAACATCAATAGCAGGCACAGCTTTAACATCACTGATAAGCAATAAGTCATTATAAGCAAACTCAATTTGTGCTTAAATATCGAAACACATCAGTGTAACCCATCATGTACTTAAGACAGTAGTATACAAATAACGCGAACTGAATTGAAATACATCATGCCACTATCACCGGCGCTTACACACGTTTCATCACTCATGACTGAGGCAGTAAAATGATACAATCGATTCATGCAACTTCGACACTATTTTTGAAACTATTTCGACGCTATTTTCGACACTATACAGACACTATGCAGACACTATGCAGACACTATTTCGATACTATGCAGACACTATTTAAGCTAGCAGCACTTAATTAATTTAGATTATAAAATGCCACCTCTCACGCCTACAAAAATGGTTAGCCTCTCTACACTCAAAGGGATTGGTCCAGCTATTGCCAATAAACTAAATGCACTCGGCATTAGCTCGGCAATGGATCTACTCTTTCATTTGCCACTACGCTATCAAGACCGCACTAAAGTGCAGCCCATTGGCAGTATCCGCAATGGCTATTCTGCGGTGATTGAAGGTGAAATACGCGCCTGCGATATTGTGTTCGGAAAACGCCGCAGCTTATTATGCAAAATACAAGATGGCACTGGCGTTATGACGCTACGCTTTTTTCATTTTTCTGCTGCACAAAAAAAAGGCTTAGTGCCTGGCCAAATGATTCGCTGCTATGGCGAAGTCAGTTTGGTCCGCGGTGGTATAGAATTAATTCACCCTGAATATCAATTAATTATTCCCGGCCAACCATTACCGACTGCTGAATACTTAACCGCCGTTTACCCTAGCACCGATGGCATTAGCCAAGTGCGCTGGCGCAATTATATTAAAGCGGCATTTGATGCCTTAGATGAAAACAGTATTCCTAACTTACTCAGTGATAAACATTTATCGCTATTTGATAATAAAAATTTCACCGATTTATATTCCACGCTAAAGCTATTGCACTTTCCGCCGCCGACTATCGATCTTGAACTTTTCTCTGAAGGCATGCATCCCTTACAGCGACGACTGGCTTTTGAAGAATTAGTCGCGCAACGTATTTCACATCTCATACTCAGAAAAGATAGCCTACAAGAAAGCGCCATTGCTATTAGCGACAATTCGCATTTAGAACAACAGTTTCTCAGCGTGCTGCCTTTTGAATTAACTTCGGCGCAAAAAAGAGTATTAGCTGAAATAAAAAGTGATATTGCTCGCCCAAGCCCCATGCTACGATTACTGCAAGGCGATGTTGGCTCAGGAAAAACCATTGTCGCCGCCTTAGCAGCATTGCAGTTTATTCAGCAAGGCCAGCAAGTAGTGCTTATGGCGCCAACCGAAATTCTTGCAGAACAGCATCTATCGACATTTAAAGAATGGTTTAACACGCTCTCTATCTCGGTAAATTTATTAGTCAGTAAATTGCCTGCTGCCGAAAAACGTCAACGCCTTGCTGATATTGCTTCTGGCCAAACACAACTTGTTATAGGCACTCATGCACTCATTCAAGATCAAGTGGTTTATCACGATCTCGGCTTTATTATTATCGATGAGCAACATCGTTTTGGTGTCGAGCAGCGCCGCACACTAAAAAATAAACGCGACGATATTCATAGCGTGCATCAATTAGTCATGACAGCGACCCCTATTCCTAGAACCTTAGCCATGACATTTTATGCCGACCTCGATTACTCAGTGATAGATGAATTACCGCCCGGCAGAACACCGATAGAAACCGTTGCACTTAGCAATGACAAACGTTTAGAAGTTATAGAAAGAGTGAGCAATGCTTGCCAACAAGGCCGGCAAGTGTATTGGATATGCACATTAATTGAAGACTCTGAAACCTTACAATGCCAAGCCGCCGAAACAACTGCATCTGAACTCGCTGCATTACTGCCTGACGTCAACGTTGGCTTAGTTCATGGACGTTTAAAGAGCCCACAAAAACAAGCGGTGATGTCACATTTTAATGACGGAGATATTCAATTATTAGTTGCCACAACTGTCGTTGAAGTCGGCGTTAATGTGCCTAATGCTAGCTTAATGATTATTGAAAATCCTGAGCGCTTAGGTTTATCGCAACTGCATCAATTGCGCGGCCGTGTGGGTCGCGGCAGCATTAAAAGCCATTGCGTTTTGCTGTATCAAAAACCTTTATCGAAAAATGGAAAGCAGCGCATCGAAATTATGCGCATGACTAACGACGGATTTAAGTTAGCAGAAAAAGATTTACAGATGCGCGGCCCCGGACAAGTGCTTGGCACTCAACAATCGGGGGCAGCTATTTTTAGGATTGCCGATTTAGAACGCGACGCCGATATGATTGATGCTGTTGTGCAAGCATCAAACGCTATTAGCAACAGCAGTCCTGATGTTGCTAATGCATTAATAAAAAGATGGTGCCCGTTAGCGACGAATTATATTGACGTTTAGTGCGCCTCATCCCAATTATCGCCAACACCAATATCTACGACCAACGGAATCGCTAAATCCGCAGCATTCGACATTAGCTGACCAATATTTTCTTTTGCATAGTCGAGCTTATCTGTGGGCACTTCAAATACCAATTCATCGTGTACTTGCATAATCATTTTGATATCAGCATTGTCTTTTAACCATGCGTTCACATTTAACATCGCAATTTTAATAATATCAGCTGCAGTACCCTGTATTGGAGCATTAATAGCATTTCTTTCTGCTGCAGCTCTCATCACGGCGTTTCTTGAATTAATATCCTTTAAATAACGTCTTCTCCCAAAAATAGTTTCAACGTATTCTTGTTCTCGGGCCTTTTGTATAGAAAGATCCATATAATTCTTTACTCCAGGAAATTCTTCAAAATATTGGTCAATGATTTGCTTAGCCTCTTTTCTACTTACACCAATATTTTGAGATAATCCAAATGCTGATATTCCATAAATAATACCAAAATTAACTGACTTGGCAGCTCCTCTCATAGATCTAGTAACATCATCTAGGTTCACATTATAAACTTTTGCGGCTGTAGCCGAATGAATATCTATGTTTTGGTTAAATGCCTCAAGCATACTTTTATCTTTGCTTAGGGAAGCCATTATTCGAAGTTCTATTTGAGAATAGTCTGCAGCAAGTAAAACACAATTATCCTT
>JABIQF010000156.1 GCA_018668095.1 Cellvibrionales bacterium | reverse complement strand
GTTACTTTTTTTGCTGTAGAAAAAAGTGACTGGCATGTCGGGCCACTCCCGACGGTCTTGATTGAAAACTCAAACAAATAAACTAAAAACCCAAAATATAAATACTATCCAATATAGTCCGTAAAGAGGACTTAAAGATTCAGACCCTGACTATCACTCCACCTCCAACTCCCTTAATCTTAAAACTTAAAACCCCTCCCATAAAATATATAATAAAAGTCGAATGATCCAATTATTCACTGAGAATCAACTTAGCCCCTCCAACATAAAAATCCTAAATGTAAAATCAGCAGAACAATACCCCTCCAAAGCAGATGACTTAATGAACGGACATCCATTCTCAAGGTCTACATCTCGCACCAAAATTTACTGAAAACCTTTTAGTCTTCGCTGAACACTTTAACTTTCGCTTAAAAATATCACCTACCCAATTCCTTAAGCGAATTAATATTAACTATGGATAGATGTGGTTCTAAATCAATGCATGTAAAACACTTGATTGGTCTTATAATTTCTTTAGTACTGCTTATTCAAAGCAGTGCCAGTTTTTCACAAACTCCCAGTGCCGCTCAAATTGAAAAATTTAAACAATTACCTGCCTCTCAGCAGCAAGCGCTAGCAAAACAATACGGCGTTGATTTAGGTGCGCTAAGCAATAGTAACCATCCACAGCCAACGATTAATCCGCTAACAATAGACAATAACCGCCAGCCAATAAAGACTGCCGATATTAAGCAGCAAAGCGAAGATGCCGACGTTGATCCGCTGCTTGAGTTAGATGAACAAGAGCCAGAGCCGCTTGAACCCTTTGGCTACCAACTGTTTGAAAATGCCCCCACCCGTTTTATGCCCGCTATCGATATTCCCATACCGTCTGAATATGTCATGGGCCCTGGCGATAATATTATTGTTCAGTTTTATGGAAAAGAAAATTTAAGCCATGCATTAACCATTAATCGTGAAGGTGAAATCCAGTTTCCTAAGCTGGGACCAATTGTCGTTGCGGGGTTAAGCTTTACCGATGTTAAACGTTTAATTACCAATACCATTGATGAGCAAATGATGGGAGTCAACGCTTCTATTACTATGGGTGCCTTACGTTCCATTCGTATCTTTATATTAGGCGATGCAACCCTGCCAGGCTCTTATACCGTTAACTCACTATCAACAATGACGAATGCATTATTTGCCAGTGGCGGTATCTCGAAAATGGGTTCGTTGCGTAATATCCAGCTTAAGCGCGGCGGAAAAATAATTACTACCTTAGATTTATACCGCTTGTTATTAAACGGCGACACCACAAATGATGCACGGCTATTACCCGGAGATGTTATTTTTATTCCCCCCATTGGTAAAACAGTCGGTGTGAGTGGTGAGGTTCGTCGGCCCGCTATTTATGAGTTAAATAAAGAAACCACAGCTGCACAAGTCGTTTCACTGGCAGGTGGTTTTTTAGGAACAGCCTATCCGCAGGCGTCACGTATTGAGCGCATTAATGACAATGGTCAGCGTACCTTGGTCGATGTTGATCTCAAAACCCGACAAGGTAAAAACTTAGTCATCAAAGATGCAGATACCTTACAGGTATTCTCTGTGCTCGATACCGTAGAAGGCATTGTCGAAATAGAAGGCCATGTAAAAAGACCTGGTGGTTCAGCATGGCAGGCGGGTTTACATTTTAGTGATGTTATTCCTAATGCCAATGCCTTGCTAGCTAATGCCGATGTTAATGTGGCTCTCATAGTCAGAGAGCGTGATCCGGCGCGACAAATTGAAGTTGAAATCGTAAACCCAAGCGCTGCTTTTTCTGCCCCGCACAGTGAAGATGATCCGCGCTTAAATGCCCGTGATCGTATTATTATTTTTGATTACAGCACCGATCGTATCGAAATACTTCAAGAGGTTATTGATCAGTTAAGTGTGCAGGCCAGTATCGATCAGCGTCGACAATTAGTTTACGTTAATGGCAATGTCCGTTTTCCGGGTCAGTATCCTTTAGCACGTAATGCCAGCGCCAAACAAATGATTGCATTAGCCGGTGGGCTTACCGATAGAGCATTTAGTTTAGGGGCAGAGTTAACGCGTTATGTTCTCGATGAGCAGCAGCGTCAATCAATAACACATTTCAATATTGATTTATCGAATAGCCATGAATTTGCATTGCAAGAAGAAGATTCAATTCATATAAAACAACTGCCCAATTGGAAAGGTACAGAAACTGTTGAAATTGAAGGTGAGGTCGTATTTCCCGGCACCTATACCATTCAGCGAGGTGAAACTTTATCGCAGTTAATAGAGCGAGCAGGTGGCCTCAATGAATATGCTTTTATTGCTGCCAGCATTTTTTCGCGCGCTGAGTTGCGCGAATTAGAGCGCTTGCGTCTTGATGAATTACAGCAGCAGTTAGAAGAAGATATCGCCACATCGAATTTACAAGAGGGCGCCGACAATGTTGCGCAAGACGAAGCCGATCAGTTATTAAAAAGTATGGAAGACCTTCGACCAACAGGCCGAATGGTTATTAACTTGGAAAATATTATTGCTCAGCCAGAAAATTATGATGTGGCATTAAAAGACGGTGACCGTTTAGTCGTCCCTATGCAAAGACAGACCGTCACTGTGGTGGGTGAGGTTCAGCATGCTACATCGCATGTGTTTGAAGATAGGTTGTCGATTAATGATTACATTGACCGTAGTGGCGGTACCACTATGAAGGCAGATAAAAAACGTATTTATGTAGTAAGAGCCAATGGCAGTGTCTATTTACCGGGTAAGTCACATTGGTTTAAACGAAATGATAAAGGCATTAAGCCTGGCGATACGGTAGTGATACCATTAGATGCTGATAGAATGAAGGCATTAACCTTGTGGGGCAGTGTTTCAGAAATTGTTTATCGTATGGCCCTAGGTGCGGCAGCGGTGGCAAGCTTTTAAAAGAGCTTAAAAAATACAGGCAAAAGAGATGCTGAGCGTTAGCGATGTAGAG
>JABIQF010000234.1 GCA_018668095.1 Cellvibrionales bacterium | reverse complement strand
TCGAGCGCAAACCATTGTCAGACTTAAGCGAAGATGAACGAAAAAAATTGAAATCGATTGGTTTAAACAAAAGTAAGTAAATATCTAGTACAAAGGTGAGTAGATACCTAGTAAAGGGGTGAGTAGATACCTAGTAAAGAGACAAGTACGTAAGTCATTAGATAGGATAGATAGGCAAATGAGCAGTAAAACACATAGGCAAAAGCGTCGTTAAAGTAGCCAGCAAGCATCATTCTCCTCCCGTCTCGCATCAGCTCAAATTATCGCTAAGCAGCAATAAGAAGTAGCATGAGACTCGGATGATCGGCTCTAAAACCACCTAATCGAGCAATTTAACGGGAAATAACCGTTTTTTACTAACTTTCTACCCCCTAAAGCCTTTTATCGTTATACGATTTGGTGACTATACGTTATAATGTCTGGCTAATTTTTAGCCTTATCCATAAGGCACAGACATATCTCAGCAGCCATCACTTTTCACTAGAAGCGCTTCAGAGATACTGTTACAGAGATAAATTGTTAGCTTATTGTCGCTTTCTTCGCATCGATAGTTCATTTAACGACTATCATGAATATATGCACAATCATCATTATTCATACCGATGTAATGATTGCAATAAGCTCCAATTGTAAGCACGTTTGTCTGGATTAGAGAGTGTGAATACACTAAAGACAATGATAAATCACACAGTTATAACTAAACCAGCTTTGATATTTTTCAGGAAGTAAGCACATGTCTGACGAGAAACAATCTCGCATTAAGGAATTAATCACTCGAGGGAAAGAGCAAGGTTACCTAACCTATGCCGAGGTTAACGATCACCTACCCGAAGATATTTCCGATCCAGATCAGGTCGAAGATATTATTCAAATGATTAACGATATGGGTATTAAGGTGTTTGAAACAGCACCCGATGCCGATGAGTTATTGCTTGCCGAAAACGACTCTACCGATGATATCGCCGCCGCCGAAGCTGCCGCCGCACTCGCCGCCGTAGAAACCGAAGCTGGCCGTACTACTGACCCTGTCCGCATGTACATGCGTGAAATGGGTACCGTAGAATTATTAACACGCGAAGGCGAAATCGCCATAGCCAAACGTATTGAAGAAGGCATACGTGAAATGATGGCGGCCCTCGCCTGCTATCCCAATGCCGTTAACAATATTCTTATAGAATACGCCTTAACAGAAACCGAAGAGAAAAAACTCTCTGACGTATTAATCGGCTACTTAAACCCAGCCGACTCTGTGCCATCAGCGCAAGAAATTGCCGACGCACAAGCCGCTAAAACAGCAAAAGCTGCCAGTGGCGAAGCCGAAGATGAAGTTGTCGATAACGGCCCCGATCCTGAAGAAGCCAAACAACGTTTTGATGAAATTGCTGAGTATCATATAAAAGCTGAGCGTGCGATTAAACGCTATGGCCGCGAAGCCGCTTCATCCGTTAAAAACTTGCAAGAGCTCGGTGAGAAATTCAAGTACTTAAAATTAGTACCGCGTGTTCTTGAACCTGTTATGAACGCACCACGCGTCACCTTGTATCAAATTCGTGAGCAAGAGCGTGAAATTATGCGCCTTTGTATCAAGATCTCAAAAATGCCACGCAAAGATTTTATCAAAGCGTTTATTGGCCATGAGACTGACTCAACATGGATTAACGAGATTGTTGATGCTAACGAACTGCCGTTTGCTAGAAAGCTAGGTACCGTTCGTGAAGACGTACTCCGTGCGCAACGCAAAATTAGCAGCATTGAAGTCAGCGCTGAACTTAGCATTACTGAAATCAAAGACATCAACCGTCGCATGTCTTTAGGCGAAGCTAGAGCACGTCGCGCTAAGAAAGAAATGGTTGAAGCGAATTTACGTCTGGTTATTTCGATTGCTAAAAAATATACCAACCGTGGCCTACAGTTCCTCGACTTAATTCAAGAAGGCAACATCGGCTTAATGAAAGCGGTCGATAAATTTGAATACCGTCGCGGTTACAAATTCTCGACTTACGCAACATGGTGGATTCGTCAGGCGATTACTCGCTCGATAGCGGATCAGGCCAGAACCATTCGTATTCCAGTACACATGATTGAGACTATTAATAAGCTCAATCGTATTTCGCGTCAGATGCTACAAGAAATTGGTCGCGAACCAACGCCCGAAGAATTAGGCGAACGCATGGAAATGCCAGAAGATAAAGTCCGTAAAGTCTTAAAGATTGCGAAAGAGCCTATCTCAATGGAAACGCCCATTGGTGATGACGAAGATTCGCACCTAGGTGATTTTATTGAAGACGGCACCGTTGATTCACCGATTGATTCAGCAACCGATCAAAGCCTTCGTGATGCAACAACCGATGTATTAGGTAGCTTGACCGCACGTGAAGCGAAAGTATTACGTATGCGCTTTGGTATCGAAATGAATACCGATCATACCTTAGAAGAAGTAGGTAAGCAGTTTGATGTTACGCGTGAGCGAATTCGTCAAATTGAAGCCAAAGCATTACGTAAATTACGTCATCCTTCGCGCTCTGATCACTTACGTAGCTTCCTCGACGAATAATTTTTTAATCAGCATTTAAAAAATTTACAAAAGGCCGGTTTACCGGCCTTTTGTTTTTCTATAACTTGATGATTCATAAAAGTCATTGGCCGAGGAAACGCTATGAAAGTATTTGCAGATAACAGCCTATCAATTGGTGGCACTCCGCTGATTAAAATTAACCGCATCAGCAAGGGCAATATCTTCGCCAAAATAGAAAGCCGTAATCCGGCCAACTGCGTGAAATGTCGTATTGGCGCCAACATGATTTGGGACGCTGAAAAATCGGGCGTACTCAAGCCAGGCATGGAAATTATTGAGCCCACTAGTGGCAACACCGGCATTGCATTGGCCTTTGTTGGCGCATCCAAGGGCTACAAAGTTACCTTAACCATGCCCAGCACCATGAGTCTAGAACGCCGACAAATGATAAAAGCCTTTGGCGCCAACGTGGTATTAACCGAAGGCGCTAAAGGCATTAAAGCCGCCATCGAGAAAGCCGAAGCACTCGTGGCGGAATCACCCGATACACGCTGGATGCCCAGCCAATTTGATAATCCTGCCAATCCATTAATTCACGAACAAACCACCGGCCCAGAAATTTGGAACGACACCGATGGCGAAATTGATATATTAATTTGCGGCGTAGGTACTGGCGGTACCCTGACGGGGATTTCGCGCTACATTAAAAACACCCAAGGCAAAGCCATTACCTCGGTAGCCATTGAACCTGAATCATCGACCATGATAACCGCCGCCAAAGCCGGCGAAGAACCAGTGCATGCACCGCATAAGATTCAAGGCATTGGCGCCGGCATACTGCCCGACAATCTCGATTTAAGTATGGTTGATCAAGTTGAACAGGTAAGCAATGAAGAAGCCATGGAATGGGCTCACAAGCTAATGACGCAAGAAGGGATATTAGCGGGTATATCGAGCGGTGCCGCCATGGCGATTGCCGATAGAGTCTCTCAGCAGCCAGAGCATCAAGGTAAGACCATTGTTGTTATTTTACCCGATTCCGCCGAACGCTACCTGAGCACGCCATTATTTGAGGGTACATTTAGCGAAAATGAGACTGTGCAATAAAATCTATTGGCAAAGTCATTACGGCTGCTTATACTGCGCGGCCTTACAAGTAAATCAGCTGATTTTATTCAGCTGATCCAGTTAAGGGCCCTTAGCTCAGTTGGTTAGAGCATCCGACTCATAATCGGCAGGTCCCGTGTTCGAGTCACGGAGGGCCCACCATTCTTTTTACCATGCGTCTGTATATTATTAGACTACTCAAGACGCATGGTGGATGGATTCAACTCTCGAAGTCCAGCTAAACCTTTAAGCTCCTGAAATCCAAGCGTAGCATCCTCATAGTCACGCAACAGAGTTTTCGCAACAGCTGTTTCGTTGTTGAGCAAACACCCTGCCGCCTCTATGAGTGAACCAACACGAAACTCAGCGTCTGTTTTCGCACGCTCTAAGATGGTTCCTTTAAAATCTCTTGTTAAATCCATTATCAATCACCTTCCTTGGGTATCCATTTTCAATATAACAAAGGCTGCCAACAATACAATGACCCACAGGTAGCTAACCTCAAGACCGTGTCATTGCGTCAAGGTTCGGAAAAGTTTAAATAGTGATTGTTTTTACAGAGGTCCCAAAACTTAGACGCCGCATAAAAAGAACAGCGTCTAAGTGGTTGGGGTTAGTGCGGCTTAATAAAAATAGATATTATCCAAATACAGAGAGTCACTGGTAGTACCCCACAACTGCATACCTAATTGAGTAAGCGCAGAAGCAGTAATATTCTGTACACCTTGCATCTGACTAAAAGGAATATCAATCGTCACCCACTGACCTTTTGCAAAGCTCGGTATGGTGTAAAGAGCGGTGCCTGAGATAGATAATAATTGGAATTTAACTTCCGTTATTCCACTGGTTGCAAACATATCAAATCGCATTCGCGAAGCACCCGACGCATTAAATGGACCAGACTGAATACCAAACTGAATACCGGTGATGCCGCCTTGAGTGCCATCGGGAACGATTTGCAATCGAGCGACTTTATCATTACCCAGAGTCAACTCAGAGAATTTTGGTGGGTTCCACCAAGGATCAGACCAAAATGTTATGTATTGATCAACCGCTAAAACATCGCTGTAGATCACAAACGCATCGGCGTTACTTGTTGGGGGCATTGGCGCAGAAATGGTTGGACCTGGATTCGATGCTACGACATTAATGGTCATTGCAGCAGAACCACCTTGGATAGTTTTGTTCGATTGCGCCAAGCCATATCCAGGCGCGTCAACTTTCACTTTATGCTCACCCTGAGGCAGATTCAGTGTTGCCACCCCCGATGCATTAGTAACTGCAGAGAGATCACCAACCGATACCGTCGCTCCAGAAATAAGCTGTGATTGGTTGTTTCTTATCGTCACATCCAAGTCATAAAAATTAGCGGTGCCAGAAAAAAATATGTTATCAACATAGAGAGACGCATCTGCGCTTCCCCAAAGCTGAATGCCTGCGGCCTGCAAACTGCCCGCGCTAAGAACATCTTGACCGTTTTCAATCATCGTATTAAACGGAATAGCATAACTAATCCATTGTCCCGTAGCAGGATTATTAATCTCGTAAGTCGCACTACCATCAGAAGACACTAGCTGCAGCGATACTTTCGTAATACCTGGCTCAACATACAAATCGATATGCCAAGTTGTAGCCGTAGAGGCATCCAAAGGACCCACTTCAAAACCATACTCCAAGCCAGTAATACCGCCTGCAATACCACCATCGGTAATTGTATATTTGGCAAAATAATTGCCATCAATATCGCCCTCAGAATAGACAGGCGCATTCCACCAGTTGGCATTCCAAACCGAGATGAAAGAATCCTCAGTAAAACTATCGCTATACAAAACGATAACGTCTTCATTGTTATACGGTGCTGGAATAGGCGCCGCTTCAGGCGGCCCTGTAACAGGCTCTCCCTCTAAAGTGGTGAAGTACACATCCGCCAGCAATACGGTGCCGGAATCACCAATAAAATTAAGCGCCAACCAAGTCATCGCCGTAAAACCGCTTGGTATGGGCACTTCCATCTCAATCCAACCGTTACCCAAACTTGTCCCACGAGTCAGGCTATAGGTTACTTCGCTATTTACCGCTGACTCACTTTGAAAATATACCTGCACCTGAGTAAAGGTCGAGGTTTTAACTTTGAATCGAGCATGAGTGTAGGCAGAAATATCAATAGCGTTTGCGGGTAGATTTCCCCAAGCAATCACGGTTCCCCAATCGGGCCCTCTAGTCAGCTCAAGTGCTTTTGCATATGTAGTATCTGAAGGTTGGTCGGTGTATGAAGTGTTTGACCCCCATGTATCTCCCCAGTTTTCCATGAAGTAAGAATCTTCATATTCAGAATGGAAGATATAAGCGTCAGTCGATACGACGGGGGGTGGAACAGGAATTTCAGCAATTAAATGAATACGTGTCGATGAACCCGCATTCAAGTCCATAGGTAACAAAGTCACCGCCAGCAACATCAATGCGCCGGTATTACGACGTGCGGCCGCAGAACCAGAAAAAACAAAAAAGAGCGCCATGACAAGCATACCGAGCAAGCCCAGCATCGGGATATTCTCTTCGATAGAAATAATCGGATCGCCAGGCTGAGAATCAGCGCTATTCGGGTCAGAGCCAAAAGCGATTTCCAATGCATCGCTCACGCCATCGTTATCCGAATCAATGCCGGATGAGTCCGGTGCTGGCACACCCGTGCCCACAGAACCTTGCGCGGCAGCTACAGTGGCCACCACATCTAACGGCACAAGAATATCGACATCAACCGATTGGCCTGCCACTGTACCGGAAACCGTAATCGTTAAATCGCCTGAATCGCCTAAAGACGCACCTGGAGCAATGGTAAACTCGACGGCAGCAATATCGCTGTTACTCGCCGCTATCGATGCAGGGATAATCGTTGCCGAAGCCGCGCTAACAATGCTCGGCGCGGTATTGGTGACACTTATCGAATCATAAGCATCGCCAGTGTTAAGGTTACGCAACAGGATATAAACACTGTTATTGGCGCTATCAGCCTCAACATCGTAGGCATGAGCAGAAACACTCGCCCCAATGGCTAAGTAAAAAGATAACAGCAGGGTGATTAACGAACGGCTGATAAAGCAAGATTTCTCAAACATCGAAGGTTCTCTCTAAATTTTTTATTGGATTTTATTCATTAAAGATTAGTCTATCGTATCAATAAAATCCTATTATTGGCTTTTATTCATACAACATTTTTATAAATTATCAGTTTCAACCTCTTATTGCGTTCGGATAGAGCAACTCGAACACCTTTTACCCTTCAAAGAGTCGGTTTTAAGAGTCTCTCTCTTTCATTTTGAGCTCTAAATTACTCTAGCCTATCCAAAATGCAGTTCAGTTTATGATCTAAAGCTCTCTACTGATGCTATTTATCCTATGTCATGGCCAACCACTCATAAAGTGCTTTTGAGGTAAAACGCACCAAATTGGGGGCAGAAGAAGATTGCTACATTTGCTAAATAACTACATAGATCGAGCTATATATGAGCATGGGGCGAGCGTAGGTCGGCGTTAAGTCGGGCATAGGACTTAGAATCCCTGGCGACTTATGGCCAAAAATCAACCTAACCAACTGTTTTTAATGGGATAAATCAAATTTATGACAAAGCGAAATAAACAATCAAAAATTTTGAGCGATAAGAATGCTCTTCTGACCCCAATTTACAATTTATGAAAACGATAACAAGGATAAGCCTGCATCTTGCTCCCTGTCACTTGCTATCGTTTACCCTAAAACAATAATCCGTCTAATAGCTTATAACGATTTCAAGAAATGAATCATCAAGGCCTTATCGGCGGTACTCAATGCATCGTAAGCAGCACGCGAAGTCGCTCCCTCGCCACCATGCCACATAATCGCTTCGTCTAATGTTCGCGCGCGGCCATCATGAAGATAGGCCTCGTGTGGACTACAGCTTTCGCCCCCTTCTCTGCCCGATGGATTAACGACACCACCGGTAACACACGGCGCTAAACCTAGTCCCCATAATGGTGTTGTTCGCCATTCACTACCACTCGCCACACCCTCACCTAAACTATCGGCAAGTCCTGGACCCATATCATGCAATAACATATCGCTATAGGGGTGAATGGTTTGGTTACGCACTTCAGCTAATGGATGGTACTCACTGGTCTGAAAAGTCTCTGTATGACAATCAACACAGCCATGATTTCTAAACAGCTCTCGTCCCTGAAGGACTTGCTGATCTTCTACGCCTTGCTTCCAAACACGCTGAGGACGAACACCCAAACCAGAAAGATACATAACCAAATTATCTAAATTTTCTTCTGGCATCAACGGACTATTTTCACCACAGTTGGTTTGTGCAGAACCACAATCCGGATTAGGCATCACCGAAGTACGCACCCCTAAATCGGTACTAAGTGCTGCTGCTGCTTGATGTTTAACCGTCGGCTGTGCCGCTTTCCAACCAAATCGACCGATACGGTTTTGACCCGTAATAGCATCGCTAACAATACTAATACGACCAGAAATACCGTCGCCATTACTGTCACCAGGATCGGCCAATGCCTCAATATCGGCCTCAACAATAGCCTCTAACAATCCTAAACCCACCAAGCGTGGTGCAATTCGCGCCGAGAACTTAGCTGGTGTGCCGCCAGTAAATTGATAGTTAGGTTTACGTAAGCCATTGCTTAACTCTGTCCATGAAGCAATAGAAACACTGCCCTCACCTGCACTGCCATTAGGTTGTAATACATGACCACGATTCGGATCGGCTTCGCCATTCGCATCACCTACTTTAAACACCCAGCGATCTAGTAACTCACCATTCTCGGCAACAGGTGCGCCGCCATTTCGCTCATGGCAATCAGAGCATCGCTCATTAATATAACGCGTACCCGCCAAACCTGCATTACTACTTAACACCCCATTAGCAGGATCTTCATCATGTAAGCCATCAACAAAAGATGAATGGTGTACACGACGACCTAACAAAAACGTTTGTCCGTTCTCGTAACCGAGGTTAGTTGCCATCTGCAAGAAATGGTCATTCGGTTCATCCGAGTATTGGTAATGCATACTCGTTGCACCACCCAACAAATATTCTTCAGGAATTTTTTCGCTGTCTTCATTCCCTGTTTTTGCATACCAAGGCACGATGCCCTCGCCCACTATATACAAAAACACCGTACCGTAATAATTTGCCTGACCACGAGGAATACCCGCCGCACTGAATTGACTAATTTCAATTTCAAGACGATCACCCACCGCAATAGCACTATTCGTACGCGGGTTATTTGTACCGACTTTTTGGTAGTGATAGTAAGTACCATCAAAGCCTTTAAATTCCATGATGGTATTACTCATGTACTTAGCGCTAGGACTAGCAAACCACCAACGATTCTCAGCTTCAGAATTGCTTAGTGGAAAAATAGTCCGCACGTTCATTTCAATGGTATCGCCACCTTTAGCAACGTAATCAACAATTTCAATATTGCTTGAACGATCTTCAAAATAAAATTTAATGTAATGATCATAGGACTGATATTGCGCTTCGCGCGCATGGCGAGTACGCGGACGATCAGACCAACGAGTCACCAAGGCATCTGCAGTTTCAAACTGCGTGTCAGGCTCTAGCGCTGTCGTATTATCAAATAAGTTCGCATAGGTCTGCGCATAAGCTACCGTATGCCAAACACCGCCAGCGCCATCACCATTAGTATCACCCACAATGGAATCATTAATAAAGTAATAGAGAGGACGACCATTATAAGTTGCTTGCTCCGAACCATCGACTCGCTCAATAAGACCAAGATCAGCAACGCCAGATGCAACACCATCGGTCACTAATACCGGCGGCCAATTAGTTGCACAACCGCCATTACAGTTACTGACACTGCCATCGGCTGGGTCGTTATCAAACACATATAGCGTTAAGCCTGGCTGGCTAGCACCGCCGCCGCCAACAAGAATATTATTAATTGAAGCTACTTCATTAACGTAAATAACAATGACACAACCCAGCGCATCAACGAAAGCGCCTGCCGTTGTATTTGGACAGGTATCGGCACTATCAGGCACACCGTCGCCATCACTATCAAGAATAGCGCAACCGGTTTCATCAATAGAAATACCGGCAGCTGTATTCGGGCATTGATCCATGCTGTCAGCAACACCGTCGTTATCACTATCGACAAGCGCATAGCCGTACACTTCCATCTCCCAAATAGAATAGCCATACACGTTTCCAGTAGGACGAGTTTGACCATACATGCGTACATATCGATAGTTGCCTGACACTGCCAATGTATCGGTGCGTCTTACGCCAGCACCCGGATCCCAAGTACCGCCCGAAAAAGAAGCCACAGAATTAGTCCATGTGCTGCCATCTAACGAACCATCAATTCGATAAGAAGCAGCGTTAGCAGCCTCCCATTGAATAATTACTTCTGATAAAGAATAAGCTGCTCCTAAATCGATAGTGAGGGATTGAGGATCAACGCGATGAGTAGATTCCCAACGAGTTGTGATATTGCCATCAAACGCGCGCGCCGCAGGTGTTAATTGAGAGCTAGCGGTAAAACTAGAACCCGACAATAGTTCGGGTAACGGCGGTGGAACAGGAATGTCAGCAATTAAATGAATACGCGTGGCTGAACCTGCACTCAAATCCATAGGCAGCAAGGTAACTGCCATCACTAAAAATGCAGTCGCATTGCGACGTGCAGCAGTAGAACCAAAACCAACAAAAAGTACGCCCATTGCTATCATACCCAGCAAGCCCAGCATGGGAATATTCTCTTCTATCAATTCAATTAAATCGCCAGGCTGAGAATCGGCACTATTTGGATTAGAGCCAAAAGCGGTTTCAAGCGAATCACTTACACCATCGCCATCAGTATCAACGCCACCAGCATCGGGGGCTGGCACGCCAGTACCCACATAACCCTGTGCAGCGACTACATTGGCGACTACTTCAAGCGGAACCGTTGTCAGCACCTCAACAGTCTGACCAGCCACACTACCTGAAACCGTAATTTCAAGATCGCCGCTAGCGCCAAGGTACGCCCCAGCAGCCACAGTAAAATCGAGTGAAACAATATCGCTGCCACTGGCATTAACGGATGCAGGAATAATATTAGCGGTAGCAGAGCTAACAATGCCCGGAGCTGTATTATTGACGCTAATCGAATCGTAGGAATCGCCCTCATTGAGGTTGCGAAGGAGAATATAAACCGTGTTATTAACGCTATCTGCTTCTACATCAAAGGCATGAGTATTGACTGTCGCAGCCAGTGCAAAGCAAAAAGAGAAGAGTATAGCAATTAAAGGGCGGCTAGCTAAAAGAAGCGTCTTAAACATTAAGGTGTCTCTCAAAGTATTTTTATTAGGGAGTGAAGCGATCATTTATTGGTTTTA
>JABIQF010000123.1 GCA_018668095.1 Cellvibrionales bacterium | reverse complement strand
GCGATGGGTACCAACAACGTCCACTACGCAGTGTGCATCGGTGATAGCTCATTGGTTTGGTGTGAGTAAGCCCGACTTATCACAGCTATTTCCGACAGTGGCAAATTTTCCAGATCCTTTTCATATTGATGCCAATTTAGGATTTATTAATCCTGGAGTCGGCGTATGAATATTTTTCGCCTACTGCGTTACGGTTTTGTGAGCATTCTCTTATTAGGCAGTGCGGTTGTATTAGCCCAAGAGCAATTTACCTACCGTGTTTTTATTGATACGGACAATAATTCGCTCACTAATAATAGCAACGGTTGCGCTTACGATATTGGAAGCTTAGCAAGTCCTAACGATATTGTTGGTTTTGAGCATTATCTTGAACTGACAATGCTTGCCCCCGGCGAGATTGATCAGTATGGCATTAATGGTTTCATGATCCCTTGTGATAGCGGCAGTTGGAATTATGCCTCTGCAGCTCCATTGTCTAGCGATATGTGGTCGGCAGCACTCAATCAAACTGCTAACCAAATAGATATTGTTGAAGCTTTTATTCCAAGTAGTATGGTGGCAGGAAGCGATCGGCTACGCGTCGTTTTACAGGCTAAAAACAATAACAGTAATGAAATCGATAGTTTAGAAACGCATGCTGGCATGCCGATTGTTTTCTATTTAATGCCCTCAGCGAATGTCCCCATTGTCCCCGCTGCAGCGCTGGTTTTATTGCTGGCGGTGTTTTCCGTAATTGCACTTAAAAATAAACATTTACGTACTTCTATTTCAGCAGTAATTGTGTTCATCGGTTTAAGCGGTACGTTATATATTAATGATGTTGATGGCGAATTAAATGACCACTGCACACTCTGGGGTTGGTGTGTTGATTGGGCTTCAGAAGTACCCATAGCTTCAGATGTTGTTGGTGATGTCACTGATCCAGCCATTGATCTACACGATTTTTATATGGCAAAAACCAATGATGGTGATATTGCTATTCGAATAGATGTAAGTGATGTCTCTAATGCCTGCGTATCTTTGTCTCCATGCGACACCAATGCCTCATGCAGTAACGAGCCAGCGGGTTATAGCTGCAGCTGTAACCAAGATTTTTCGGGCGATGGTAGTTTTTGCGCTTTTACGCCGAATGGCGATGATGACGGCGACTTGATTGATCAGTTAGCGGATAACTGTCCTACTGTGCCGAATCCATTGCAATTAGATCTCGATGGCGATGGTCTTGGCGATTTATGTGATGCAACACCGAACCCGCTTGTGTCACTGAATATGGTCACCGATCTTGCTATAGAAAATAATCAGCAGTCGGCAGAGTTTATGCTTACGCGCAGTTCAGGTGTGGCGGAAATAACTATTAACTTTAGTGTGAGCGGCAACCCTAATCCGGTTAAAGGCTCGGCTACCACGGATGATTACCAATTAATCTATGCCGATGGCAGTGTAGTAGGGCAGACACTTACGCTACCGGCCAACCAGACTTCTCGGCTTATTTATATGCAACCCGTCAATGATGCCTTGCATGAAGTGCCAGAGATGTTGCAGTTAACTTTAGGCGCAGGTAATGGCTATGCTATAAACAATAATAATGCTGTCAATATAACGATTGTTGATGCCAGTAATGATAGCGCGAATGCGAAGGTATTCTTTGGTGTGTTTGCGCCGCAAGGTAATGCAGTGACTTCTGGCTCTGGTGTATTAAGCCTTATTGTTGATGGCGATAATGACAATGCTTTTTTAAATTATAATTTTTCAAATTTAAGTGCCGAACAAACAGACCAACATATTCACTTGGCACCATCAGGTACCATGATTAAAGATGTGCAAGCATCTGGTAGCGTTTATGATTATCACTGGGATTTAGCACCAGGCGGTATTTTTACTACTGAGCAAGCCATGCTTGATGCTCTCTACAGCGGCGAGCTTTACTTAAATATTCATACGGCTAATTATCCTTCAGGAGAGATTTCAGCGTTCTTTATTTATAATGAAAATATTGAGCCGCCTGAAGAAACCGAATTAACCGCCGATGATGTTGATAGAGATATTATTCGCTTTTTAACGCAAGCTACCTTTGGTGCCACGCCAGAACAATACACGGCCTTGCGTAGCCAAATTAATACGGATGGCAGTAACCGAATACAGGTTTATAGCGACTGGATTGACGCGCAAATAGCGCTGCCGCAAAGTAGCATGTATGACTTGATGGAGAGTGCTATACCGCTATTTGCCTTTGGCGATACGCCTTCGGGTATGTATGGTACAAATGAGCCAACCTATCATCTTCGTCGCGATTCGTTCTGGCCTATGGCGGTGTACAGTAAAGATCAGCTGCGGCAGCGAATGGCATTTGCATTAAGTCAGATTTTAGTAATAAGTGATGTTCAAGCGACCATTCGCAAAGGCCATCGCGGTACCGCTAATTATTGGGATCAACTGGCGGGTAACGCGTTTGGTTTTTATAACGATGCCTTACATGATGCAAGCTTGCATCCTATTATGGGTACTTGGTTGAGTCATTTACGCAATGAAAAATCGGACCCATTGGTAGGCTCTTACCCCGATGAAAACTACGCGCGTGAAGTGATGCAACTGTTTAGTTTTGGGTTAGTTCATCGTGCTAAAAACGGCAATATACTTTTAGGTGAAGACAACTTGCCGATAGCGACTTATGACAATGATGTTATTCGAGATATGGCGAGAGTGTTTACAGGGCTGAGCTTTAGTTACGTTACTTTAAATGGTGTGAAAGCCGAAAACACTAATTTCGAGCGTGGTGATCAAGGTTATGTTCAGCAGCATCGCTGGGTTAACCCAATGAAGTTTTTTGTTGCACAGCATGATTACGATACAAAAACATTATTTACCGATAATGGTTCGGCGGTAGTTGTTGATGCGGCAACGACGCAATCAACAAGCTCCGCCGATAGCGAGTTAAGATTTGTCGTTGATTCCTTAGTTGGCCATCAAACAACGGCCCCTTTTATTGGTCGTCAGTTGATACAGCGTTTTGTGACTTCTAACCCCAGTTCAAATTATATTGAGCGTGTGGCGAATGCTTTTGGCAATAATGGTGATTTAACAGCAGTAATGAAAGCGATATTGTTGGATGCCGAAGCTCGTAATCCAAACGTACTTAACTCTATGACCTATGGCAAGTTAAAAGAGCCAATAATACAATTGGTGGCCACCATGCGCTTATTACAAGCGGGTTCGCAAATAAGCTTTGCCGATAGCAATTCACCGTTATACCCACTGCGAAATTTTTATGATGATGGCGCTAGTTTAATGCGTATTAACCCCTCGGGTTTCGGGCAGCGTCCGCTGGGCGCTGATTCAGTATTTAATTTCTATTTACCTGATTTTTCACCGACGGGTGAGTTAGCGAGTCAATCGTTAGTAGCGCCAGAACTTCAGTTAATGACCGAGTCGCAAATTTTTGCGACTATGAATGTTTATAATCGTTTACTCAACGAAAATATGTATTCTGATCGATCGCTGAGCTTCTCGAATTTCACAGCTGATCAATTAACAGTGAAGTTAAATTCCACGCGTCTGCAAAATATAATAGCGTCTACATCAGGTTCTAATACGGATAAAGCAGAGGCTGTGGTTGATTATTTAGACTTTTATTTGAATGCAGGTCAATTGAAGTACACGAATAATACCGGTACGCGTAACGCATTAATTCAAGCGATATCAGCAGCGAGTAATGATATCGATCGTTTCAATAATGCGGTTTATGGAGTTAATACAAGCCCAGAATTTTTAATACAGCAGTAATGTTCTATTGAAACAAACCGAATAGTTATTCGGTTTGTTTTTCTTTTTGTCGATCAAATATTGAGGGCGCTATAGTTATTGATGCTTGAAATTCAGCAACGCGTTGTTGAATAGCCTTAACCGCTTGCGGACTTGTTGCCGATAAATCATTATTCTCAGCGATATCATTCACAAGATCAATCAATATAGGCGGTTCATGATCAGTCGTTGGCCCACCAAATTTGTCATTGGTGACAAAGTGCAGTTTCTGGTTACCTAATCGAAAAGCGCGCAATGTGGAGTTCCGATAAAAAGGAATAAAATTACGTGGGCTCGCTGAGTTTCCTTTCAATGTCTCCGACAAATCATAGCTATCGACTGCGCTAGGCTTAGAGGGGATGTTAGCTAAATTCAAAAATGTATTGAAAATATCGGTGTCCATCCCTAACGATGTAACAATGCCCGTCTTAATATGAGGGCCTTTAAATAAGGTCATAACCCGCATGCCGCCTTCATAGGTTTGTCCCTTGCCACCACGCAACGGGCCGGCTGAGCCAGCATGATCAGGCGCATATGTGAGCCATGGGCCATTATCACTGGTGAAAACGACATAGGTATTGTCTTCTATTTGTTTTTCTTTCAGTGCTTTAAGAATTTCCCCAACACTCCAATCAATTTCTTCCAGTACATCGCCGTAAAGTCCCAGAGCACTTTTACCAGCAAATGCGGGTGATCGAAAAAGCGGAACATGAACCATACTATGCGATAAAAATACAAAGAAAGGCTTGTCTGCCTTTACCGATTGTTCAATAAAGCGCAATGACTCATTCGTAAAGCGTTGGGTGTATAGGGTTTGGTCTGCGGGTCGCTGAATAATGCTGTCAGTGTAGGATTGATCGGCATTGCTAACACTGTGCATTAAAGGGACATTCCAATCGTCTAGCGTTGGATTGAGCAGCTGTTTTACATAAATAGGCCCAGCTTTTTTCCATTTCTCATGTGATGTAGAAAGATCGCTATTAACATTAGCGCTGGTTATTTCGCCAATGGTCCAATCCATATCGTTGGAGTAGGGAATACCTAACCATTCATCAAAGCCGTGACGAGTAGGTAAAAATTCGGGTGCATCGCCTAGATGCCATTTGCCAAACATAGCTGTAGCGTAGTTATGTTCCTTGAAAGTCTCGGCAAGCGTTTGTTGCTCGGCAGGCATGCCGGTTTGGCTGCCAGGCCACAGCACGGCAAGTCGATTGCCATAAAGTCCAGTGCGCACAGGTAGGTTGCCGGTTAATAGTGCGCCGCGACTTGGGCTACAAACTGAAGCGGAGACATAGAAGTTTGTCCAGCTCTGCCCAGTGTTGACTAATTCATCTATTGAAGGTGCATTGAGTTGACTGTCTTGATAAAGCCCTAAATCACCATAACCCAAATCATCGACATAGATAATAATAAAGTTAGGATTCTTTGCTTGTGCATAGCACAGTAGAGGAAAAAGGCAGAGTATCTGCAGGAGTCTGATGAGCATTTTTTTATACATCCTTTCAGCATAGATGAACTTTTATTATCATAGCAAAGTGATTTCACTTTGGGTAAGTTCTCGATTTTGATATAAGAAAAAAATTGCTACATATATTACATTACTTATTTCACTTTAGCTTATTTTATAAGTGGCTCTAAGCCCAAGGCTATTGAATTAATTCAATAGCCTATTAGAATGGTGAGTATTCAATCGTTTTCTATTTTGATGAATGTCCCTCTTTTATGACAATTCGGGCTCAAAATAAAACGTTTATCCCCCTCGGAGTTTTTTTACAACTAAGGCTTATTCATGCACGACAAAACCACCGATACGATTCAAACAGCTGCACAAAAAGCCTTAGCTATTAATCTTGATGAGCTCCGCTATGGCACGATAGTCGAAATTGGTGCAGGGCAAGAAGTTGCAAGGCACTTTTTTAGTGCAGGAGCAGCCGCAGGCACAGTAGCTAAAACTATGTCGGCTTATGATATGCAGTTTAGCGACGAAATTTACGGAAAAGTAGGGCGCTATGTCAGTCATGAGCGTGTTGAGCAAATGCTTGATCATGAATACGGACTGTTAGTTTCTCGCTTAGGTAAAAGCCGTGGTGAACAAACCACTTTTTTTACTTACGCATCTACCGTTGCCGCAAAAAGCTTTAATAGCGATAGCCACTGTCATGGTCATGTGGGTATTCGTTTTCAGCTTCATCCCAATGCTGCACACAGTACTATCTACTTTCATGTACGCATGATGGATGATGATAACCAAGGACAATGCGAAGCGTTAGGTGTTATGGGGACGAACATTATTCATGGTGTGTTTAACCACTTACATGACAATTTAAACGCCCCTAAAGCCTTTATCCAAAGGCTCTTAGATAGCTTGGACTCTGACCGTTTAGAAATTGATTTTATTCAATTTGCAGGTTACGGATTTGAGCAAGTCGAAAACCGTTTAATGAATTTATACCTAATACGCAGTTGGTGTACACGCTCGGTGATGTTTGATGCCAAAGGGAAATCGATTATTCCTACTAGCGTTATGCGTAAATCGCCCATTATGATTATTCGTGGCTCATTTAAACCGCCGACTAAAGTCCATGTTGATATGTTTGAGTCGGGCTTAAACACCTTTGCGCGCAACTCTGGTGTGCATTCAGAGGATATCGTTAGCTTGGCAGAGATCACCAT
>JABIQF010000271.1 GCA_018668095.1 Cellvibrionales bacterium | reverse complement strand
GCAAACGTTAACGTTTGCAACGCATTAGCAGGCACAACCACCAACGCTTGCTGGCTACCTACTTGTAGCTGAGTCTCAATACTTACTTTCGTGGTATTCAAAATTTGCACCGTCAACATGCCTTTATCATTAAGCGTTGCACTCGTATGCAAAGCATCTTCATCTAATTCATAAAGATACTTATCGGCTTGAACAGCGACATCACCTGGGCGAATGGTTTTACTGAACTGCGATAAAATATAATACAGCGGCGTGTAATAAACATCACCATTAGCGGTATCAATCATAATCGGCGCGCCACAGAAATTGCCAACATGGTTAGGGCCGCCATCGCTATCAAGAACAATGTTCCAATCAATCCAACCACTCATCCAATGGTTAAAGCTCACAATAATATTGCGCGCGTAACGATGCACTGGCGTGTAAATAGGATGATCTTCTACATTAGGAGCCCAAGTGGCAGTATAAGCCCAGTCAGTGGCATTGCGATTCCACCAGAAACTGTCGTTATTAAACCAGCCTTCTTCCTGAAACTTCACTTTATCGATAATGCCACCGCCTGCAGGTTTACCTAAGTCATCAATCGTTCCTTCTGTATGAATAATGTCAAAAGCAGGGAATTTCTCATGCACTTTTTGTAACACATCTTCATACACTTTCTCGGTGCTTTCATACCAATGAACAGCTGAACCATAAACGTATTGCGCGGCTTCTTCGTCACCTAAAATAACATCTGTCCAATGCTCTAGACCGTCTCTGTTTTGATCAAAAATAAGTAGTTTTATGTCATCGTGTTTACTGGCTTGTAATTTAGGCCCTAAGAATTCTTTAATAAAATCACGTTGTGACTCTGGGCTAAAGTGCATGCTTTCCCACTGCCCGCTGTTACCGTGAGGTTCATTAACTGGTGTGAGCCCCCATAGTTCTACACCCGCTTGCTGGTAATGATCCAAATAATTCAGAATATAATCGGCATAGGTCGATTCATACTGCGGCTTTAAGCTGCCGCCGGTGCCTTGGTAATCATTCTCGGGCGTGCCGGGAATATACCAAGTATTAATATCTTTCATCCATGGGGGCGCGGTCCAAGCTGAGGCAATGATTTTGAACTCTTTATCTGCTTGCTGCTGTTTGATATCGAGCACTTGTTGAATCATCGGCAATACATCAAAAGATTCATCTTTAATGCCAGGGTATTGTGCGCGGCTAAAACCGTCTTGATCAACTTCGATAGAAAAATTCTCTAGCGCTGCGTCACCAGCCACTTCTGCATAGGAGTATTTACCCTCTACAGAAAAGTCTGTTGCGCCAATAGGGGTTCTGGCTAAAGAAAAGTTTGCGCCATATGCTGAATAGACATCTTGCATAATTTTGTCACGCTGCTCGGTCTCAAGATGCGCTAATACAAAAGCCGAAGACTCTGTGAAAGAAGAACCTATACCCGTAATCGTTTGTTTAACGATTTCCGGTTTAATCACCAATACTGTTTGCTGCTCAGTAGAGGTGGCGGGCTTGAATTCAATATTGCTTTTAACAGCAAGTTTGTCGCCACTTTCGCTGGTCACTAAAATTTGAGACGTACTTGTGATGCCGTAATCAATAGCCATTTTTTTATTGGATGCCTGTTTGTTTGATTCAGAGCTGCAGCTAATAAGTGTTGCCACTAAAGAAACACAAACTAAATTTTGCCAAATACGCTTTTGCATAAAGGGTTTCCTAAAATAGTATGAATGCCAAAGCGACTATCGCCTTAGCTAAAAAAACGCTAATTACTATAACGAATGTGATGTGATAAATGGGGACGCCTCGACCTAAAAGCATACCGTCTAGACGAAACTCCATTAACGAGTGCTTATTATTAACACAACTTCTCTGCTGTAAAGCTGAGATTCTGATCATCTGAATCCCAAGTAATTTCTCCATCTTGCAGGCTAATCTGGACATCCATTGCGCGTTGAACACGTTTTGCCAATGCATCGGTGATTTCAGTATTGAAATGATAAACGCTGATATTTTTAAAGCGGGTGAGGGGGCTTTGCATTTGCTTCCACCATTGCTCGGCAGAACCGCTGCCGTAAGTATATACAATCACTTGCTGAGCACGTCCACAGGCTTTCTTAAGGCGCTTTTCGCTAGGTAGGCCCAACTCTATCCATAGTTCAATATCGTCGGTGAGGCTCTTTTGCCAGAGGTCAGGTTCATCATCGGTGCTTAGGCCCTTAGTAAAGCTAAGTGATTCGCTGGCATGAAGGGCAAACACAAGCAACCGCACCATTAAGCGTTCGTCAGTCTCGGAAGGGTGTTGTGCGAGTATCAGGCTATGTTGCTGATAATAATGCCTATCCATATCGATAACATTGAGTTCTGCTTTACAGATAGTTGCGCCAAGAGCCATGAATGTGGAGCCTTTTTATGTGGGATGGTAGTGGTATAGTAATGGGATTGTAGCTAGGCAGTGTAACTCAATTGGTTGGGCTTAGTATTTATAAGCTGGGAAAAACTTAAATGGAAAATAATGACAATGGTTTTTTTAATTATGAGATAGATAAATTAGCATTGGTTAATATTAAATTGTTCCGTTTTTTGGAGGTTATGAGTTATCGAGTTGCAGAATGATATCCATACTTTTGTGAAGAATTCGAATAATTTGGATGCTTTCGTTCGAGACTTTTTTATAAAAAATTATATGGCTACCCTGAGGGGATTTTTGATAGTTAGACTTAATATAATCACATTTTTGACCAATAGAAGGGGTGTCGGCAAGTCGATGGAACATATCATCAAATTGTTTAATGTAAATGTTCCGTTGCGTTCGACCCCAATTTTTTTCAGTGAATCTGGCTACCTCTTTCAAATCAGTTTTAGCGCTTTGCGTTAAAGTAAATGAATTCACTTGTCGCTCTCTTCATCGAGCTCAGCAATAAAGCCATCGTAGCTATATTCACTAACACCACTATTTTCGCCGTCATTAAGCATTTGTCGCAAAGCCTCTAGTTTGCTTTCATTATTTTCAAGCACCCTCAAAGCTGCACGTACCACTTCGCTTGCTGACCCATAACGTCCACTCTTGATTTGATGGGCAATAAAGCCATCAAAATGCTTACCCAGCGTAATACTTGTATTTTTGGCCATTTGAATATGCTCTCTATACCAATAAGTACCTAATTCTGGTATAGATGTAGGGGTAAGTCAAGCAGCTAGTTAGGCTAGCGATTCAAAGTGTCAGAGTATTTGTGTCTAGGAAGGTTTTAAATATGCTAAAAAAACTAGAATATTTTTTAGGCTTACAAAATTGAGTTGTAGCAAAAATTAATGGGGCTAGGTGCTCACGAAGATTTTTACCGTGATATTAAAAAACGCTTATAAATAGAGAGATGGATTGGCCTGGCTGGCCAATCCATACTTTGGTTTGCAATAACGATTTAATCTTTTTTCTGCGGACAAATTAGAAATTTCTCACCAGTCGCTTTAGCAATATAATTCCCAACGGTTTCAGCTTGCAAAGCCTCTTCTAAAGAGACCTCATTGGTATAGTGACTTGCGAATGTGGTTGTTAGTTCTTCTGCTACGCGAGTGCGTAACTTCATAAACACTTGACCACCGACTTTGGCTAAAAAGCTCGGCAATAACCAGCCACCGACACCCCATGCCATACCGTAGCCACGCGTCAGTGTGGTTTCTGATGTGTTTAGCCCTCCATACAAATACACTTGTTTATGTTTGATCGAACCATAAATACTATAAGCACCTGGCGTTCGTGCCGCTGCGGCCTCCATAGCGCTAAGAATATTAGAGGCCAACATGCCACCGCCAGTTGCATCAAAAGCCAATGTTGCGCCCGTTGCGTGAATGGCGTTAGTTAGCTCAGACATAAAATCTTCACTGCTGCTGTTCACTATATATTTAGCACCAAGGCCGCGGAGTATTTCGGCTTGCTCTTCTTTACGAACAATATTCACTAGCTCGACGCCATCGGCAATACAAATACGGTTGAGCATTTGCCCAAGGTTAGAAGCGGCGGCGGTATGAACAAGGGCAGTGTGTCCTTCCATGCGCATGGTTTCTAACATAGAGAGAGCAGTGAGCGGGTTAATAAAACTCGACGCGCCGTCTTTAGCGGTATTACCAGCTAAAAGTGGTAAACACATACTGGCGTCTACGCAGCGATATTCAGCGTACATGCCACCGCCCATAACGGCGACGACTTTATCCATTAAGCTTCTGGCCAGTTCTCCATCACCCGCTGCGACTACTGTGCCGGCACCTTCATTGCCAACAGGCAGTGATTGATCAATGCGTGCCTTCATGATTTGCATGCCTTGAGGTGATACAGGAGCGGTTAGCACACTCTCTTTACCTGAGCCCGATGAACTGGCTTCTGTCATGGTTGACCAGCCGAACATAACGCCAAGGTCAGAGGGGTTAATAGGAGTGGCTTCTACCTTAATAATTACTTCATTCGGACCGGGAGTCGGCATATCAACTTGGGCAAGCGCTAGGCGTAGTTCGCCTTTGCTTGTAACGGTAGATAGCAGTTGTGCATAAGAAGTAGGTAAAGACATAAGAGACTCCGGTTCTTCATTGAATGTTATTTTGGTTTTTGGATCAGTTTACTATTAAGAGAGCAGTGTAAGTGAATTCAACGGATTATGTTGGTTGGGAGTTTTAATTATTGGTAAGGGTTAAGTGCAATAAAAGAGCAAAGTTAAAACGTGTGAGGAAAAATATCTGACAAGATCGCCATAGGCTCAAAATGACTCGGCAGCCACAAATTCAGTATTTGTTTCGCCTTTGTTTTAGATTCTTGATTCTAGTCAATTTCTTATCTCATTATTCTGTCACGCTAGTGCCTGTAGAAATTTACGGGGGTAGTCGTGAGCAATAGCAAGATATTTCAATCATTCATAATAGCCGTCATTGTTTCTATTGCAGGCGCTTTTTCTTCACAGAGCTTCTCCTCAGATAATCCTATAGAGGCGCTTAGCAATGGTAAGTCGAAAGCCGATTTTCGACTTCGCATTGAAGATGTTGATACCGCTGCCAATGATGCGACGGCCATGACGTTACGGACTCGACTCAGTTATATCACCGACAGCTATAAGCAATTCTCTGCCACCATCGAAGTTGAAGATGTACGAACGGTGCTTGGCGTCGATAGCTACTCGGTGCCACAAACCGGTTTCAATACCGGCGAGCATGCTGCAATACCCGATCCTGAAGTAACTGAGCTAGAACAAGCCTATATACAGTACAAGACTTTATCTCTAACAGCAAAATTAGGGCGTCAAGTATTAACCCTCGATGATCATCGCTTTGTTGGTCATGTTGGCTGGCGTCAAGATCGTCAAACCTTTGATGCTGCGCGGCTTCAAATGAGCTCCGCCGAAGGGCTTAATCTCGATATGGCTTATATCTATAAGCGCAATCGTATTTTTGCTGAAGCCCTCGATGCTAAATCGGATGACTTGCTCTTAAATCTTAATTACAGCTGTTCACATGGAAAGCTAACGGTTTATGCGTATTTACTCGACGACGAAACGCTTAATCGACAATCCGATACCTATGGCATTCAATTCAGCGGTAAGCGTGATACGGCGTCTGCCTCCGTCCATTACAAAGCAGTGTTTGCGACGCAACAAGCGACACAAGAAGGTGTTGAATATGATCCCGACTATTTATTCCTTGAAGGGGGAGCAACGCTTAGGGATATAGCCATTATTGATATACCCATTATTGATATAGCCATTACCGATATAGATATCAACTTCGCTTATGAAGTCTTGAGCTCCGATAACGGTCAGGCCAGCTTCACTACACCTCTCGCCACTCTGCATAAATTCAACGGCTGGGCCGATGTGTTTGTTGGCAGTACTTTTACAGCAACCGCTATGCCGCTGGGCTTGGTCGATACCTCTGTGTCTATAGGAAGCAAAATGGCTGGCGTTAAATGGTCCGCGATTTTCCATACTTATGACTCTGATCAAGGTTCAGTGGATTACGGTAATGAATTCGATCTCGTCGTCAGTAAGCAATTTAACAAGCATTATTCGGGTGGCATTAAGTACGCATCTTATAACGCCGACAACTTTTCGGTAGATACCGATAAGTTCTGGCTGTGGGTTGGATTGTCTCTGTTCTAACTTCTTCAATGTTTATTGCAATAGTAGCGGGTAAGCATCGCTTGGCCATTATTGGCGAGCAAATACCGAGTGGGATTTATTATGAATAACGTTTCATCCAGTCAATCAACACAGGCATTAACAGCGAGTACGCTTGCGTTTACTGTTTGCTTTGCAGTGTGGACCATTTTTTCAATAATCGGTATTAAGATTAAAAATGATTTGGGCTTAAACGATACGCAATTCGGTATTTTAGTCGCAACGCCAATCCTAACAGGTTCACTGAGCCGATTGTTTTTAGGCATTTGGGCAGACCAATACGGCGGGCGAATGGCCTTTACCTTGCAGATGCTAACGACCGCTTGCGCTGCTTATTTACTTACCAAAGTTTCAACCTATCCCATGTTTATTGTCGCAGCGTTAGGGCTAGGTTTGGCTGGCGGTAGTTTTTCTGTAGGCATTACTTATGTATCTAAGTGGTATAGCAAAAAACGACAGGGCACAGCACTGGGTATTTTTGGTATGGGTAATGTCGGTGCAGCAGTCACTAACTTTGGTGCGCCGTTTTTACTTATTGCGATGGACGGCCAATGGCAGGGCGTTGCTCAAGTTTACTCAATGGTTTTAGCCATAACAGCTGTGGTGTTTTATCTATTCACTAAAGATGACCCCGCATCCGAAGAACGCAAGCGAAAAGGGATTCAACATGAATCGTTTAAACAGCAAATGGCGCCGCTTAAAAATATTCAAGTTTGGCGATTTTCACTGTATTACTTTTTTGTTTTTGGTGCCTTTGTTGCGCTGGCACTTTGGCTGCCGCGTTATTACGTGGGTGCCTATGGTTTAGAGCTAAAAACAGCAGGTATGTTAGCGGCTTGTTACGCCTTGCCGGGCAGTGTTTTTCGTGCCTTAGGCGGTTGGTTATCTGATGTGATAGGCGCGCGCAAAGTGATGTATTGGACGTTTATAGCCAGTATTCTTTGCACTGCTGTTATGTCCTATCCATCTACCGATTATACCGTTGCCGGCATTAATGGCCCCATTCAATTCAACATCACTATTCCTTTAGAAATTTTTGTGCTGCTAACGGTAGTGCTGGGTTTCTTTATGTCACTGGGCAAGGCCGCTGTTTATAAACATATACCTGTGTACTACCCCAATCATGTGGGGTCGGTTGGCGGAGTGGTGGGTTTGATTGGTGGTCTCGGTGGATTTGCATTACCCATTACCTTCGGCGTTATGAATGATTTGATAGGCGTATGGACCAGTTGTTTTATGTTGCTAACGCTGTTGGTCACCATCGCTTTAATTTGGATGCACTCTGTGATTATCGCTATGGATAAAAAAATCGATCCGAGTCGAGGCGACCCTCGCTACTTACCTGAGTTGGAGCTTAATCCACACGATGGCTAGATGATTGATCGAGATGATACAGCGCTATCACTATTACTTTCACTATGACGAATGACTTAAAGAAAGATTAACAAAAGGTGAATAAACCATGGCTAACGACTTACATAATTGGAATCCGGAAGATGAACAGCAATGGGCAGAAATGGGTAAGGCTATTGCCAATCGTAACTTGTGGATTTCTATTCCTTGTCTACTGGCAGGCTTTGCGGTCTGGCTGTACTGGGGAATTATCACCGTACAAATGCTTAACCTCGGGTTTCCCTATTTAAAATCCGAACTGTTTAGCCTAATGGCCATTGCTGGGTTAGCGGGCGCCACCTTACGCATACCGAGCACCTTCTTTATTCGTATAGCCGGTGGGCGAAATACTATATTCCTCACCACGGCTTTATTAATACTTCCGGCAGCGGGTGCGGGCTTTGCGCTTCAAGATATTAATACACCGCTATGGCAGTTTCAGTTACTCGCATTGTTATCGGGTTTTGGTGGCGGTAACTTCGCTTCCTCTATGTCAAATATCAGCTTTTTCTTTCCTAAAAAAGTGCAAGGTTATTCATTAGGCATGAATGCCGGCCTAGGTAACTTTGGTGTTACCACCATGCAAATTCTAGTGCCACTGGTTATGACCTTTGCGATTTTTGGTGGTGAAGCCATGGTGCTACAAAATAGCAGCGGCACCCTTATAGGAAAAATAGCTGCCGGCACTGAAACCTATATTCATAACGCCGGTTTTATTTGGCTGCTTATTCTTGTGCCGCTGGTGTTTGCGAGTTGGTTAGGTATGAACAATATTCGTGACCAGCATGTGTCGCCAGATATTGGCTCTACCTTTAATGCCTTTGCCAAAATTATTTTAATGTTATCCATTGGCTTATTTACAGCAGCTTTTGGGCTTTGGTTAATGCTACCTGCATCGGCTAATGGCTCGGGCTTAGAGCTTGATAAATTAATCGTG
>JABIQF010000210.1 GCA_018668095.1 Cellvibrionales bacterium | reverse complement strand
GGTATGGCCCCAATGCGTTCACACATTTTTGAACAGCTTCGCCGCGTTCACTCTGATCGTAAAATCTCTTTTTGGTATGGCGCACGCTCAATGCGTGAAGCGTTTTATGTCGATGAATACAATACGCTAGAAGCTGAAAATGATAACTTCGATTGGCATTTAGCGTTATCTGATCCATTACCTGAAGATAACTGGGATGGCTTAACGGGCTTTATTCACCAAGTGTTATTGGATAATTATTTAAAAGATCATCCTGCTCCAGAAGATTGTGAGTATTATATGTGTGGTCCACCAATGATGAACTCGGCGGTTATCACTATGCTTCTCGATCTTGGTGTTGAGCCTGAAAACATCATGCTTGATGACTTCGGTGGCTAATAGCAAGTTAAAGCTAAGGCTTTGCCTTGGTTGAATTGAAGGAGTCTTCACATTACTTTGTTTTCGCTTATTAGCTTTAAGATAAAGTCTCTAACAGCGGCGCTATTCATAGTGTCGCTGTTTTTGTTTGTAGGCTGTGATGATCAATCAACGAGGGCTGATGTATATCCTACTTATCGCTGGTCAGGCGAAACGATGGGAACTTCTTATCGCATTACTGTTGTTGATGATGCGCTTGGAAATATTGATTTAGAGCCGCAGCTTGAGCTGGCTAAGCAACAAGTGTCAGCTCAGTTAGATGCGATTATTTTGTCGATGTCTACTTATGAAGCTGAATCAGAAATATCAGTGTTTAATCGATTAGCCGCGAACCAGTGCTTAGTTGTCTCTGACGATTTTATTGATGTACTAGAGCTCTCTATTCGTATTAACAGCGCCTCATTGGGTGCGTTTAATCCATTGGTGGGCCCCTTAGTTGAGCGTTGGGGCTTTGGTCACTCGAATGAAGCTTTTGTTTATCCTGAGCCTGAAGAGGTTGCTGATTTACTGGCTCTAACGGATTTGTCTAAGCTATTTATTAATACCGATGCTAAGTCATTGTGTAAAGCTGCTGATATAGAAATCGATTTTTCAGCCGTTGCAAAAGGCTATGCTGTCGATAAAGTCGCCGCTGAATTGTCGTTGCTCTCATTAACGAATTTCTTAGTTGATATTGGTGGCGAAGTGTTTGTTAGCGGCCATAACCCACAAGGTGATGCTTGGCGGCTTGCCATAGAGAAACCGCTATTCCGCGCGGGTGAAATCGAACAGGTGGTTAATTTGCAAGATGTCGCTATAGCGACATCGGGTGACTACCGCAACTTTTTTGAATACCAAGGTCAGCGTTACTCACATACTATTGATGTTCGAAGCGGATATCCTGTGCAGCACAACGTCGCGTCTGTGAGTGTTATAGCCGATACTACCGCTGAAGCGGATGCTTGGGCGACAGCGCTAAATGTAATGCCTCTTGAGCAGATAAAACAGATAGCTAAAGTGCATAATCTTGCGGTGTTTATTATTACTCGCGAGAGCACTGAAGAGAGTGAGGTGGCTCAAGTTCAAGAGGCTGGCGCTCAAGTGAATCACACTCAAGTGATTCAAACAAAAATAGCCACTTGGTATTCTGAGCAGTTTCAGCCTTTTATTTCAGAATAATTATTGATATTTAAATAAAACTTAAACGAGATTTACAGCATGGCTACATTCTTTTTTACACTGGGTTTTTTATTGATTGTGGTTGCAGCAATGGCAGTCGGCGTTATTTTTGCTAATAAACCGATTAAAGGATCATGCGGTGGCATTCAGGCCTTAGGTCTTGGTGGCGATTGTGATATTTGTGGCGGTGATGTCGATAAATGTGATGAAGAAAATGAGCGAACTGCATCATCAGTCTCTAACGTGAAACCTGTTTTTTATAACGCCGATAAATAATTAATAATTTAAGGCTTTTTAGCAACAAAGGCTTTTTTACGCTTTGGATAGCAGCCGGTACAGATTTCACAAACGGTGCCATCACAGCCTCTAGCGCTACAAAATTCTCGACCATAAAAGATAATTTGCAAATGCAATTTATTCCAATATTTTTTATCGTACAGTTTTTTTAAGTCCTTCTCTGTTTGCACTACATTTTTTCCGTTAGTTAATCCCCAGCGTTGCGCTAAACGGTGTATATGCGTATCAACCGGAAAAGCGGGGTGGCCAAAGCCTTGCGACATAACAACACTCGCAGTTTTGTGACCAACACCGGGCAGTTCCTCAAGTAGCTCTATATCCTCAGGGACTTCGCCATTATATTTTTCCATAAGAATTTGAGATAACTCGACGATGGCGCGTGATTTTCGAGGTGCCAGCCCGCAAGGCTTAATAATGGGGTAGAGCTGCTCTGGCTTTTTTGTAGCCATTTTTTTTGCCGTAGAAGCCAGCTTAAATAATGCAGGTGTCACTTGGTTAACGCGAATATCCGTACACTGAGCTGACAGCAAGACAGCTACGAGCAAAGTGTAGTTATCGGTATGATCGAGTGGGATTGGTGTCGTTTTATAGAGTCGCTGCAACACCTTATGTGCAAAAATTGCTCGATCTTTTTTAAGCATATGTCTCTCAAATGGTTCTTCGATAATAGAACTGACTATTTTAAGCTGTTCGACACTATCGATTAAAAATGACGATCGATCTGAACATTTTAGCAACAAATCAGTGGAAACTGTTGCTGTGTAGATTGGTTGCGCTAAAGCGGTTAAACTCTGTTTAAAATGAACTTGCCATATTCTATATTACACGGCTATAAATCATAACTACAAATGACACGAAACGACTTATGAAAACAATCATCGATTATTTAGCTCAGTTCAGTGGCGAACATTCTTGGGTTCTGCATGTGTTTTTCATCGTGCTGTTAACCTTGCTCGCTAATTTTGTGGCTAAGCGGCTTCTGAGCCGCCTTCATATGCAGCTAGAGAAAACCTCAACACTCTGGGATGACGCTCTAATAAAAGCGGCTAGACAGCCACTGGCGACCTTGATTTGGGTTATTGGTATCGCTTGGGCTGCGGAAGTGCTTCAGTCACTTTCGGATGCTGTTATTTTTGCGGCAATTGACCCGGTGCGTGATGTCTTTGTCATTATTCTTTTAAGTTGGTTTTTGGTTCGCTTTATTCGTGAAGCAGAGAAAAACATTTTAGCTAAAGAGCCCGATGTGAATGATGAAGCACCTATTGATGCTTCTACCGTTCATGCTTTAGGAAAGTTAGTTCGCCTGTCGATTATTATTACGGCGGCCTTAGTGATGTTACAGACCTTAGGTTACAGCGTTTCGGGTGTGTTGGCGTTTGGTGGTATTGGCGGTATCGCTGTTGGTTTTGCGGCTAAGGATTTACTGGCCAATTTCTTTGGTGGCTTAATGATTTACTTAGATCGTCCATTTTCTATTGGTGACTGGGTCCGTTCGCCAGATCAAGAGATTGAAGGTACGGTTGAATATGTGGGTTGGCGGCAAACGCGCATTCGCACATTTGATAAGCGGCCGTTGTATATTCCAAACTCTACATTTATGACAATTTCTGTTGAAAATCCTTCGCGTATGTCACACCGTCGTATTTATGAAACGATCGGTCTTCGATACGATGATGCTGCGGTGTTAGAGTTGGTGGTTAAGGATGTAGAGTCGATGTTGAAGCAGCATCCTGAAATTGATACTACGCAAACATTAATGGTTAATGTGAATGCCTTTGGTGAGTCGTCTTTGGATTTCTTTGTTTATTGTTTTACTAAGACGGTTAACTGGCAGCATTTTCATGTTGTGAAGCAGGATGTTTTGGTTAAGATTCTTGGTATTGTTGCAGAGCATGGCGCTGATGTGGCTTATCCTACGCAGGTGATTAGTTTGCAGCAGGCTGGGATTGAGGCTGATGGATAGCTAGGTGGTTTTGTGGGGTTGGTTTTAAGGGCAGAGTCGTCGGGGTTAACCTTTGTACTAATTCGATATTCTCTTTTTTTATTTGGTTTGGTTAGTTTTTTCATTAAGGCCGTCGGGAGTGGCCCGACAGTCGGAGTCTAGACCTTTAAGCTCTATCTGATAGTGTTTTTGTATTCTGGATTTTTTGTTTATTGAATGGGTTTTCAATCAAGACCGTCGGGGTGGCCCGACATGCCAGTTACTTTTCTTTGCTTGTGCAAAGAAAAGTAACCAAAAGAAAGCACACAATCTGACGAAGATTGACCCCGATATAACCT